>JABINZ010000120.1 GCA_018698135.1 Bacteroidota bacterium | reverse complement strand
CATCTGGTGTATTGCTAGGTGTGCTAAGTGTTGCGAAAATCCCCTATGAAAAATGGGTGCGCTGGATAACTCCTCTTATGATTATTTTAGCTGTGCTTGGCTTTCTACTCTTGATTCCTACCGTTACCATGACACTGAATGGATTTTAGGTAGAATAAAGACATCGAAAGATACTTAGACCATCTCAGGCTTTAGGAGCTTAATCAACTTGTATCGAAAACGGTTTGCTCTTAAATTAATTCATGTCGTAAACAGGTATTCGATCCTCTATTCATAGCCTTTTGACTAAAAAATCATTATTCAATTTTTCAATTCTTACACCAAAAAGTTGACATTTACCAATTCTACTTATTTTCATTTTCGTATATTTGAATACGTTGAATTTTTAATTAACTAACCTTAAAATTTAATTCTATGGGTATGCTAAAAGAGTTTAAAGCCTTTGCAGTAAAGGGTAATATGGTCGATATGGCTGTAGGTATTGTCATTGGAGCTGCATTCGCAACAGTTGTAAAATCATTGGTTAATGACATCGTTATGCCAATAGTATCTGCCATTTTCAATGCGCCAGATTTCATGAATCTATTTATTGTACTTAAAGATCCAGCAGATTTGACTGGAGTAAATATGGAGTCGATAACAGCTATTCGCGAAGCAGGTGGAGTTGCGTTGGGTTATGGTTTGTTTATTAATGCAATCATAGCATTCATAATTGTCGCATGGGTATTGTTTATGATTATAAAAGGCATGAATGCAACCAAGAAGAAAGAAGAAGAAGCTCCTGCTGCACCTCCTGCTCCTTCAAAAGAAGAGGTACTTTTGGGTGAAATCAGAGATGCATTAACTAAGAAATAGTTTTGCTATTTTACTAATAAAAAAGTGCAACCACATATTGTAGTTGCACTTTTTTTGTGTTATTTTCAACAAAAGTAATTTATTGTCTTATCTCTATCATTATAATTGAAAGCTTTGCTCTGGTAATATTACTAATGTTCATGGTATCGGCCTAATTAAGAACTACGAATTATTCCTTAATACAACGAATAGAAAATCCTCTGATTTTTTCATTGACATTGGGTCCAAATTTGGCCTCATCGTGCTTGATATAACGTCCTTGCAAGTGACCTGTTACTTTTTCGTATGACGACCACCAATATGCAATTTTGCCCAGCATCATAAATGAAATGGGGCCTCTTGAACCACAAGGTAGTGCTGTGAATCCTGTTTCATTTGTAGCCCCTGTATTTGGCGCTTCCCAATGTGTTGTTCCAGTTTCTTTAAGCTTTCCTCCCGCAACATCATCATATCCTAAAAAAGCAGCTAATTCATCAAAATCTTGATCCGATGGTATCTTCCACCCTTCAGGACATATATCTCTTGTATCAACTACAACATATCCATTGTAAATAACCCCATAAGTAGCTTTATAATTTATATCATTATCGTAATAACAGAGTGCTGGTGTAGTCAGCCCATACCACTGGTTCTGATCTGTAACATTTGAAATCAGATCACCATTGCGAAATCGTGTAACCTTCAAATTTTCGACCATCCATACTTGCTGACCTATAGTTACAACATGATACAAATTCCCATCAATATCTGTAACTGTTTCGTCTTTCGTTGTAAAGCTAACCGAAGAGCCATAAGATATCCCAATAGAATTAATGGCGTAAGCTTTTACATAGTAAGTTGTATTCATGTCAAGTTGTGTTAACTCAGATACAAAACTTCCAGTCCCAGCTCCATTAGCGGTCTTATTGTCGCTTACTGTAGGATTTTGTTGTTTACTCCAACAGACTCCTCTTTCTGTTATGGAAGAATTCCCATCATTTATAACCTCACCTCCACAAGTTGCAGTTGTCATTCCAATATTACTTACAACTTCTGTTTCAACAACAGGTTTTGACTTTGTTGGCGGAACAACTTCTTCATTGCAATTTATAAAGATGAATGCAAAAAAAAGAAGTAAGGAAACTAAATTGAAGATTGAATTAGATTTGAATTTCATAAATTTTTAGTTTTGAATTTTCCACATACTTTTCTTCAATTCAGAAATCGAATAAACTATGTGTATCAAAAGTAGTTAATAATTAGAATCCGATTAAAGGTTTGTAGGAAATATCCAATTCTCATTTTAAATTACTATCAACTATTGAGGATCTGTATTTTATTTGGATTGGTTCACCTACTATTTCCAGGACAGGCATTTCCCATTTATAATCCTGGATATAACAACTTATTACTCTGATTTCGGAATATAAAAACGAGCTCTTCAATAATACGATTTATGCAAAAAGATGTAACTTCGATAAAACCTAATGTTATGAGCAATATTGAAATGACAGCCATATTTGAACCTTGTGAAGGAGGTGGTTATATTGCATATATTGATGAAATCCCAGGGATTAACAGTCAGGGTGAAACAATCGAAGAAGCGAAAGAAAATTTAACAGATGCTATTAATTTGATGTTTGAAGAAAGACGTGCAAGTCAGAAATCAAATAAAAAAAACATAGTAAAAGATTTGATTACGCAAACGCTTAGTTTTAGCCTATAGTGAAAAGAAACAGATTCATTAAATAACTTGCACAAAACGCCTGTATCATCCTTAGAGAATGAGGAAAGCATTCCCTGTATAAGAATTCAAAAACGGGAGAAATATCAACTGTTCCAAGACACCCAGATATTAAAGAAAATCTCTGTCGGAAAATATGCAAAGATTTAAGTATTCCTGATATTTTAAAGAACCAATAATATCTACACGACCAATTGAATAATTAGTACTCAGGGAATTTTAATTTGGATCATTTATCCTAAGTTCTTGCATCAATGTGAGCAAAATACGCTTACCCGTATCTTTTGCTTCAAACCATATTTCATTAGTTTAAATGTCAAAAAGATTTTTTGAATAACTCTTTAGCCCTAATACTTTAATGTAAACATCCATTACATCTTCCTCGCTTGTACACTGTTGAAGTTTTTGATAAAAGTCATCTCTTCGAATTATTGAGCTATATGAAAATCAAAACAACCAATTAGTTCCAATATACAAACCACTTTTGCCATCTTGTTTGTTAGCTGCCATACCATAGTTGATCGCTAAAACAAAATTCTCATTGAGTGCAATATGCAAACCACAGCCATAGGTAAAATGGAAAGTTTCGTCATTTCCTGAAAAATAGTCTGTTAATGACTCTCCGGGATCTAATTGAACCAAAGTTTGATCAACATCAATTGGATCAATCACCCGACCAATATCCACAAATGGATTCAAGGCAATATATAGATTTTGTTTTCCCACAACTGTGCGAATGACTTTCCATCTGAACTCAAAATTTCCATAGGCAATATCATTTCCAACTACGCGGTTTCTCATGATTCCCCTCAGGGATTTTGCACCTCCAAGTCCTTCAGTAATAACAGAAGGAGAATAACTACTGATTAGTAAAGTTTGTAAATAAAATGGAGCTTCCCCTTGAATTGTTCCTTGATAGCCTAATCGATAAACAAAGCTCAACCTGTTTTTTATAAGCGTAAAATATTGCCGATGCGTAAACACAAATTTTGTGAATGAACTTTCTTTGTTTCCCAAAAAAGAAGGTGCAGTCAATAATAAGGCTTCAGTCCATATACCTTTGCCCGGATTGGCTTCAATATCGCGCGTATCCCAAATTAATCCAGCTTTTAGAAACTGACTATGTCCTCCATCAGCTTCATCAGCAGAAATCAGTCCCCAGCTGACATATTTATCAAATAGCGATTCGGTATGGGGTAACATATCAACACTATCCTTGCCTTTATTCAGTCGGTCGATATCTACTGTGCTGATGTTAAAATTATAAAACGCAAATCCGCCAAGCCAACGCAACTTATCTGGAATAATATATCCTTGGAAATCAGCATAAAAGCGAACCATTTTACGAGCGTGTCTGTAATACATTCTGGAAACATAATCTGTTTCGCCTTCGGTTTGCAAATTGGGATTAAAGTTAACTTCTGCCCCATTGAATCCATAGAAATCCAATCCCTGCTCAGTCAAATAACTTAAATCACCAGTTACTCTAATTTTTTTCTTTGGAAACATATGTTCTGAATCGAAAAACAATTGATTAACACCACTTCCTTTTGTAGTTCTTGAAATTTCAAGGTAAATAGACTGTAAATAATCAGGATAGGTGGAACCATCTCCAAAATTGTAGAAGTTTATTAATCCACCATATTTAAAGCCTAAGTCTGTATCAAAAGCAACGGCAGGTAGTAATCCAAATGTCCAACCCGTTTTTATTTTCTCCGATTCTTCGCTCTTCTTTTTGTCTTCTTTATCCTCTTGAGCATAGCTCATTGTGGAAAGAGTGAAAAGTAGGATCATAATTAGTGTAAAGATCTTTTTCATAAGGTTTATTTTTAGAATCATTAAATCGATTTATGGTTAAAAACGTTATAGCTTGTCATTTCTTTGATAGTCTTTCTTCTCTTATCTCTCAATTTGTATCCTTCTGCGGCATAACCTAAGGTAATAACCAAAGCAATATCAAAATTAACAGGAACTCTTAGCGTTTTTCTTATTTTCTTTTCATTAAACCAACCAAGCATACAGCTTCCTAATCCTAATTCTGCAGCTTGCAAACAAATATGTTCGGCCACAATGCCAATATCATAGAGTGGGAATTCTCTTGATTTAATACGCCCTCCTATTTGGGTAATTATCTTTGACTTGGTTTTAACAATAACCATTAGTAATGGTGCCTGAACAGCAAATTTATTGAATGGAATCAATTTACTAAAAGTGGCTTTTGCAACTTTATCTTTTAGAATTGGATCACTAACAACTATAAAATGCCATGGTTGCGAATTACTGGCTGATGGTGCTAAACGAGCAGCATGTAAGATGATATCAATTTTCTCCTGCTCAACTTTAGCAGAGGCATATTTTCGAACACTTTGGCGCTGAGTAATCAGATCAATAAAACTCATAATGGTAATGACTTAAATAAATAAGCAATGAAAACACCCAGGTAGTTACCAATTGCATAACCGATTATTCCTACGGTTATTCCAGAAATAATAATTTCCTTGTTCTTTAAAGCTCCGGCAACTACGGGTACAAAGGGAGGTGAACAGGTTAAGGCCGTTGAGACAATAATCACATTATCTGCATCAATTTTAAATAAGGCAGCCAATGCGACATGAATGATAAGGGAACCAGCGTATACGAGAAACACCCAATAAAAAATATGTAAATGAGAAGATGAAAAACTTCTTAAATCGGCCATGGAGGCAACCACAAGACTAAAAACCAAAATAAAATACATCCCAACATCAAACGTTTTTTGAATACGGTTTATTCTTTTTATCAATGAAGCCAAGATACTTAAAGTGGTTATGGTTAAAATAATAACCATCATCTGAAAGTCTTTAGGAATTAGTTCCCCAACGCCTACACTTATTCCAATAATAACAATTGCGATCCCCAATGCGGCTAGTAATGGAAGGACAAAAGTCTTCTTCATTATATAGAAAAAAGATTGCTCTTCACTACTTTCAACCTCTTGAATTTCATTAGCTGAGGTTTTACTAAATGGTTTGTATTTTGGCAAAAAGCGTAATAAAACACGCTGACCAATTGACATTACAAATAAGAGGAAGAATGCTCCAATGATCAAATCGTATGTATGGGTTAAAATATATGTCAGGTTATCTACATCCAATGCTTTCTGAATGGAAGCCAGGTTAGGTGTTCCACCAGAATAAACTCCGGTCATCATGCCGGCTACTTTCCATGTTTCATCGATATGATTTCGAAAAATAAAAAAACCGATAGTAATTGGGATTAGTACTGATACCAGACCTAAAACCAATGAAAGGAAAGTTTTACCTGCCACTTTAAACCATGCACGAATGTTTAACGACAATAGCAACAAGGGTAAAGCAAAAGCAATCGTTATTGTTGTCATTAAATCTTGAATGCTATACATGGAATAATACTGCAAATCAGATTCAGCCAATGTTCCAGCATTAACTAATTCCTGCAAATAAGGTATGCTTATATCAATATTCTTATTAGCAATTAATTCCCTTAAAAAAAGACTTGCCTCAGGAAAAATACCAATATTTCCAACAATCAAGCCGAGCAGATAGGCAATTAGAATGGCTCCAACTTTTTTGAGTAAGCTGAATCGATAACATAGAAAATTAATAAGTATTGGGGTAATAAAGTAAAATACAATGAGTAATGCAGCTTGCATACTTGTGAATTTGGTTAAACCTAACCGTAAAAATAATAAAAATTAAATAAGTAAATGTATTTAAGCCTTAGAGTAGAATGAAAATGAATCTTAACAATTGGTTTAGGAATCAAAAAAGCCGATTATTTGCCTTTTTGCTTTTCAAACATTGAATAAGCATATGAAATAATTTTTTCTTTTTTAGTTTTTCTTAATCTTGTATATCAATATAACTTCACTATCATCAAAATATTCATTTGGCTTTGGTTTAGGATATTCTAATGGTCCGCTGTAATAAATAAACACCAGCTTATTTTTCTCACTCATGCTATAACCAGATATAAATCCCCCAAATCCTTGAAGATATATTTCAGGAGAACTAAATTTTTCATTTAATGCAGTCCTACTGCATTTATAAACTTTTTCATCTCCTGTGATGTATAAGTTCAGTTCATCCAAACTAAGCCAGCAGGAAACAATATTGATATCATTCGTACTTTTATCGATTGAAATATTTCGAGGATATCCAAAGGATCGTTTTAAATCAGACCTCGAAGTAAAGTAGACTTCATTGTTCAGAATATAGTACAATCGTAGGCCATCAGCAGAAATGTATGGGTATGCTTCCGCCTTCTGAACATCATTAATTTCACCTAAAAGACGAACTTTTTCATACTTATTATCCTTCGCATCATAAGTTGAGATACACAATTCATTATTATCCCAGCTATTGTCAAAAGAGCTCGTAAAAACCATGATTTGATTGTCTTGCGTTAAACTAAGTTGTCCTGCAAATGCTCTATTTTGAGTACAACCTACTTCCATGATAGCCTTAAGTTTATAATCACCGCTTTTGCTTAGCTGATATCTATGCAAATACCCTAAGCCATTAGTATCGCTAATTGCCATAATATAGTAATTGCCATTTTTTTCTAGCGTACCTGGGTTCAATTCCTCATTCTCACCTGCTTCAAACATGCCCACATATTGCAATCCTTCAATATTTTTGAAATCCTGACCAAACAATAAAAAGGGATATATCAGTAATAAAACAACAAGTCTTTTCATTTCTTCAATTTTAAAATTAACGATCTGCTACAAGCAAAAGTTAATAATTAGTAGATTTGATAACTCATTTGGAATTTTCGGAGTTCTGCTCTGGGATTAACGAAGTTACAAAATAATATTGTCTTTATATAATTGAATCTATGCGTATTATCTATCTTGACTATAATGCAACTACCCCTATTGCTAGTGAAGTTGCAGAGGCAATGAAGCCTTATCTCGATCAGTATTTTGGGAATCCTTCCAGTTCTCACTCTTATGGCATTGAAACAAAAACTGCAGTTGAAAAAGCAAGAAAACAAATTGCTGACTTGATTAATTGTTATCCTGATGAAATCGTTTTTACCAGTGGTGGAACCGAGTCGAATAACTATGCAATTAAAGGAATAGCTTTAGCCAATAAAAATAAAGGCAATCATATCATTACCTCAAAAATTGAACATCCTGCTGTTATTGAAGTGTGTAAATATTTAGAAAAGAATGGTTTCGAAATAAGCTATGTAGAGGTGGATGAGTTTGGGATTGTCAATCCAAAGGATGTTGATAAAGAAGTCAAGCCATCTACTATCCTAATTTCTATCATGCATGCCAATAATGAAACAGGAAGTATTCAGCCCATTTCAGAAATAAGTCAGATTGCAAAAAAACATAATATTGTTTTTCATACGGATGCTGCTCAAAGTCTAGGAAAAATTGAAGCAGATGTCACTAAGCTAGGAGTTGATCTGCTATCCATTGCCGGACACAAGCTTTATGCACCAAAAGGAATAGGTGCACTCTACATTAAACGAGGGATCAAGCTCGAGAAACTCATGCATGGTGCCGATCATGAACAAAATTTACGGGCAGGAACAGAGAATGTTTTGGAAATTGTTGGTTTAGGCAAAGCTGCAGAAATTGCCAAACGGGATTTAGAAAGCAATCAAAAACACTTTACTCTAGTGAGAGATAAATTACACACTACACTAGAAAGTAAATTGGAAAGTACAAAACTAAACGGGCATGCTAAACAGCGGCTACCAAATACCCTGAATATCAGTTTTCTAAATGTTGAGGCCAACACTTTACTTTCAGAACTCAAAGAAATTGCAGCCTCTGCAGGAGCTGCCTGCCATGCAGAACAAGTGGATGTAAGTTCTGTTTTGGAAGCCATGAAAGTTCCTTTAGAATATGCGATGGGTGCCATTCGCTTTTCTGTAGGACGGAATACGTCAGAAGCAGACATTGAAATTGCAGCCGAACAAATAATTAAAGCCGTTCAAAAACTATCTTCAAATACATCTAGCCCTACAATAGATACTGGAGAAATCAAGCTCACCCAATTTACTCATGGATTAGGTTGTGCTTGCAAAATAAGGCCACAGTATTTAGAACGAATTCTGAAAGACCTGAAACCAAGCAATCATCCTGATATCCTGATTGGAAATTCTACTTCTGATGATGCAGCAGCCTATAGAATAAATGATGAAACAGCCATCATTCAAACCGTTGATTTCTTCACCCCAATTGTTGATGATCCTTATCAATTTGGAGCCATTGCAGCAGCTAATGCGATCAGCGACATATATGCCATGGGTGCAAAACCACTATTTGCATTAAATATTGTTGGTTTTCCTGACAAACGATTGCCAGAGCAAGTTCTATCCCAAATCCTCAAGGGTGCGGAAGACAAAGCAACAGAAGCAGGAATTTCAATCCTTGGCGGACATACTGTAGAAGATCCCGAACCCAAATTTGGAATGGTGGTAACCGGCACTTGTCATCCGGATAAAATTTGGACAAATTCAGGGGCGAAAGTTGGTGATGTTCTCATCTTAACCAAAGCCATTGGAACAGGCATCCTATCCACAGCCATGAAAAGAGGATTGCTGAATGAGAAGCAAAACAATGACATCATTTCAAGCATGAGTGAACTCAATGCTAAAGCAGCTGAAATTGCTTCTAAATATAATATTCATGCATGCACAGATATTACAGGATTTGGTTTGTTAGGACATTTATCTGAGCTCACAACAGCTTCAGCCGTAAGTGCTGAAATTTATGCCGAGAAAATACAATTGTTTGATGGAGTTCTTGAGTTTGCCACATCGGGCATTATTCCCGGAGGAACTAAAAACAATCTTGACTTTGTTTCTTCTAAAGTTGAATTTGCAGCAAGCATTCCTGAGGTAATGAAATTGATTTTGGCGGATGCACAGACATCTGGGGGATTGATGTTTTCTCTTAAAGAGGAAAATGCTAAAAGTCTGTTATATGATCTGGAAGAAGCTAGTATAAAGGCTCAAGCTATTGGGGGAATATCTCAAAGAAAAGGAAAAGATATCTTTGTCAAACATGTATAGCTATTCTTAAACTTAGCATTGAAATTGATCAAAAATAAACACTAAATTAAATTGAAGGATTATATCGCCCTTAACAGGGCTTAATTCTTCACAAATTAAATTGCTATAGATATAATGTCCCTATGGGACGTTTAGGATTAATTGATAGAATGAGTTATGCTTGTCCCGTTAGGGACAACATATGTATAGAATAAATAATAAACAGAACCAGTCCCATAGGGACGAAATATAAAAGATTATGGCAAACACATTCACACAAATCTACATTCAATCCGTTTTTGCTGTAAAAGGACGTGAAAGCATTATTTCAAAATCATGGAAAGATGAATTGTATAAATACATCACAGGCATTGTTCAAAATAATGGACATAAATTATTAGCCATTGGTGGTATGCCCGACCATATCCATATTTTTTATGGAATGAAACCCATCCAATCTATTTCTGATTTGATGCAGGACGTTAAAGGATGTTCATCCAAATGGATCAATGAGAAAAAATTTGTCAAAGGCAAATTTCAATGGCAGGCAGGATACGGTGCTTTTTCCTATGCTCATTCTCAATTGGATACGGTTATCAATTATATTAGAAGACAAGAAGAACATCATAAAAAACAAAGCTTCAAGACTGAATATCAGGAATTATTAACGAAATTTAATATTGAATTTGATCAACATTATACATTAAATGAAATTGAAGAATTATATCGCCCTTAGCAGGGCTTAATTCTTCGCAAATAAATTTGCTATAGACATGGTGTCCCTACGGGACATTTTGGACAAAAGAAAGTATCTGATATGCTAGTCCCATAAGGGACAGCATAATTATAGAATAAATAATAAAAACAGAACCAGTCCCTTTAGGGACGTTATAGCTTGAATTACAAAGCAAGACAATTGCACAAAGGAATTCAGTCAGAGTTTCATATGGAGACTTTGCTGGAGCAAATAAATCTACTGATCAATGTAATTTCAATTAAATTCTTATTTAACAGCATGCTTTATCACTCCCTTATTCTTCCATCGTCCTGTTTTGTAATAAATATAGGAAAACACAGCTCCAAAACCCCAGGCTGCAGGAATACCCCACCAAATTCCGGTTTCACCAAACTGTAGCGATAACAAATAAGAAGCAGGAACCCGGATAACCCACAAGGCAAGTAAAGTAATTATCATAGGTGCAACCGTATCTCCAGCTCCCCTAAGTACCGCATTGGTCATAAACATAAAAGAAAACAATATGTAAAATGAGCTCACAATAATCAGGTATTCATGTCCAATTCTGACCACATCAGGATCTTTTGAAAACAAACCCATTAAGGAATTTCCAAAAAACACCACAAATATGGTTACGGCTATCGAAATCCCAGAAGACATTAACAGAGTAGCTCGATAGCCATTTCGAACCCGATCAATTTTATTGGCACCAATGTTCTGACCAACAAATGCGGATAAAGCGGCTGCAAAATTCATAGCGGGTAATGCTGCAAACATATCAATGCGTCCGGCTACAGTATAAGCAGCCAAAGTTGTCGTTCCATAAATATTTACAATTTTTATCAAGGCTAACATCCCCAATGCAACAAAAGTTTGCTGTAATCCAGACGGCAAACCAATACGCATACTCTTATTAAAGATATCCCTATCGAACCGTAGTTTCGAGAGGGTAATCTGGAAAATATCGTGTGTTCGGTTTAGATAAATAATCGAACTAATAAATGCACCACCTTGAGAGATTAAAGTAGCAACTGCAGCACCCATTACACCCCATTTAAACACAATAATAAAAAGTAAATCCAGACCAATATTCATGACTGTTGCAATGATCATGAAATACAATGGTGTTTTTGAATCTCCTAGTCCACGTAAGATAGCTGCTGTTCCATTGAATCCAAATAATAATACAATTCCCCCAATGTAAATATTAAAGTATGTTTTAGCCAAAGGCAATACTTCAGGAGCAACATCTAACATGCTAAAAATTGGTCCACTCAGAGAAATGCCAATAATTGACACAGCAATAGAAGCAAAAAACAAATAGATAAACATAGTTTCTATTGTTTTCTTGACATTTTCAATATCCTTTGCTCCAAAATATTGTGAAATGATTATTGTTGATCCAGATGCCAATCCAATAATCATGGAAATCAGGACAAAAATTAAGGGGAAAGAAGCTCCTACCGCACCCAGTGCTTCTGTTCCTTCAACCTGCCCAATTACAGCACTGTCAACAATATTGTATAGTTGCTGAAAAACATTTCCTAAAAGCATTGGTAGTGCAAAGCGTAAAATTTGTTTGCCTTCTTTTCCCTGGGTTAAATCTATCATCTTTGGTTTGGTACCGATTTGTTTCAGCTTTTCCTAATAATTCGCTTGTTGTGAGCATCTTTCATGCTGCAAACATAGCTTTCACAATTTTCTAAATTCTTCAAGCAATTTCTTTGAAAGTGTTTTTACGACTTCATCATATGAATGATCTATCCATTTAAAAATGAATTCTTTATCAGTTGAATCATCCAGTTTAATTGTATTCCAATGCTTTTTATTCATATGCCAGCCAGGCAAAACTATTTCAGGAAAACTGGCTCGTAATTCAAGTGCTACATCTGGTTCACATTTCAAATTAATGCTTTCCATTTTATCTATATTGATAAGTGCAAACATCTTCCCCATGACTTTAAACACCAAGGTTACATCATCAAAAGGGAATCCTTCTGAAATTCCCTTTTTTAGTAAGCAATATTTGCGAATTGATTCAATATTCACTTTCTTAAATTTCTGGCAAAGATATTCATATTCTAAAACTTAAATTTCTAATTTTGAAAGGATGAAAAAATTCTCTCCTACATATTGGGATCAGAACTATAGCTCTGGAAATAAAATTGGTTGGGATATTGGTTATCCTTCAACTCCTATCAAAGAATATATTGATCAGCTTAGCGATAAAAATATAAGCATTTTAGTACCGGGTGCAGGAAATGGCTATGAAGTTGAGTATTTATTCAAAAACGGATTTAATCAAGTTCATTATATGGACTTTGCTCCTACTGCTATTGAAAATTTCAAACAACGAGTCCCTGATTTTCCTGAAGAACAAGTAATTACGGATGATTTTTTCAATCATTCAGGCAAATATAATCTGATAATTGAACAAACATTTTTCAGCTCCTTACCTAAAGTAAAACGAATTGATTATGTTCAAAAAATCAAATCGCTATTAGATGAAAATGGTAAATTCATGGCTCTGCTTTTCATCCATGATTTTGGTAAAGATAATCCTCCATTTGGTGGAACAGAAACCGAGTATGCCAACTTATTCAGACCCTGTTTTAATTTCATTCATTTCAAAACAGCCTACAATTCTATAAAACCCCGATCAGGAAGAGAGTTATTTCTACTCTTGATCAAAAAAATATGCTATGACAATACATGAACATTTTAATGCTGTTTCTCCTTACGACTTAAAACAAAATCCATTTCAATTGATTGGAAAAGACTGGTTTCTGATTACAGCAGGAAATAGTGAAAAATACAATACCATGACCGCAGGTTGGGGAAGCTTTGGGGTACTCTGGAATAAAGCTGTTATCACAACGTATATACGACCTACCCGATATACGTATGAATTTTCTGAAGAAAATGATTTTTTCACCGTTTGTTTTTTTGAAGAAAAACACAGGAAAACCTTGGCCTATTGCGGAAAATATAGTGGAAAAGATGTCGATAAAATAGCTGAATGTGGGCTAACACCTTTAGTTACTCCAAACAATCAAATAGTTTTTGCTGAAGCAAATTTGGCTATGGAATGCAAAAAAATATATATTGATGATTTACAACCAAAATTATTTTTAGACCCAAGCATTGACAAACACTATCCTGATAAAGATTATCATCGATCTTATATCGGTGAAATATTAAATTGCTGGGAGGCTAAATAAAAAATAGTCTTTTTGATGAATTAGATAAAAACTGAATTAAACTCAATTTTGGACAAAATGAATAACTCAGAAATACTACTATATCAAACCGATGACGGGCAAACCAAAATTGATGTTCGTTTAGAAGAAGAAACAGTTTGGCTTTCGCAAGCTCAAATGGTTGAACTTTTTCAAACAACAAAGCAAAACATAAGTTTACACATTCGCAATATATTTAAAGAAGGCGAATTGGATGAAATTTCAGTTGTCAAGGAATACTTGACAACTGCTTCTGATAGAAAACAATATTCAACAAATTATTACAATCTTGATGTTGTTATTTCGGTTGGTTATAGGGTAAAATCGCACCGTGGCACACAATTTCGAATTTGGGCAACCAAACAATTGAAAGAGTACATCGTCAAAGGTTTTACCATGAACGATGATTTTCTAAAACAAGCTGGTGGAGGCAATTATTTTGATGAACTTTTAGCCCGGATTCGGGATATACGTTCATCTGAAAAAGTATTTTGGCGAAAGGTTTTAGATATTTATGCAACAAGTATTGATTACGACCACTCATTAGAAATGTCGGCAATGTTTTTTAAAACGGTTCAAAACAAAATGCATTGGGCAGCTCACGGTCAAACGGCTGCTGAACTTATTTTTCAAAGAGTAGATTCAACAAAAAGCAATCTTGGTCTTAGTAATTTTAAAGGAACAAAACCAACAAAACAAGAATCAGAAATTGCCAAAAACTATCTTTCAAAACCAGAGTTGGATATATTAAATCGGATTGTAACCGCATTTCTTGAAATAGCAGAAATACAAGCACTCAACCTAACTCCAATGTACATGATAGACTGGATTGAGCAACTTGATAGTTTCCTTCAATTGACAAAAAAAGATGTTTTGAACCATCCCGGAACGATAAGCCACCAACAAGCTTTGCGGAAAGCACATGCGGAGTATGAAAAATATAAAGCACTTAAACAAAATGATTTATCAGAAGTTGAAAAACATTTTTTAGACCAAATAAACGTCACGGTCAAAAAGCTAAAGAAATAAACAATTGTCGTTCTGCACCATTATTGCAAAAGTGCTGACCTAAAAGAAAAAAATGCTTTGTATTTATAATACCTCCATTCAACCATATTTCAATTTGGCTACCGAAGAATATTTCATCAAAAACTTTGAAGAAGATATTTTTATGTTATGGCGAAATTCTCCATCCATTATTGTGGGGAAACACCAAAACACTTTAGCTGAAATTAATCTGGACTATGTGAATGAAAATGAAATTCCTGTAGTTAGGCGATTATCTGGAGGAGGAACCGTTTTTCATGACTTAGGTAATGTAAACTTCACTTTCATTAAAAAAGGAGAAGAAGGCAAACTGGTTGATTTTAAAAAATACACACAACCTATAATTGATGTGTTGAAAGAGATTGGAATTGATGCCAAATTTGAAGGCAGAAATGATTTAACAATTAAAGGGAAAAAATTCTCTGGAAACGCAGAGCATGTTTGGCAAAACAAAGTACTACACCATGGCACTTTACTATTTTCAGCCAATATATCCAGTTTGACAGAAGCTCTTAAGGTAAATCCACTTAAATTCACTGACAAGGCTGTCAAATCTGTTCGAAGTAGAGTTACCAATATCAGTGAACATCTGAATCATCCTATTGATATTATTGATTTCATTGAGCTGATCATGAATTACATTAAATCGTTATATAGTGACTCTCATTTGTACAAAATAAACGAAAAGGATCAACAAAAAATTCAACAATTAGCCAATAATAAATACAGCATTTGGGATTGGAATTTTGGCTATTCTCCAAAATACAATTTCCAAAAAAGTGTTCAAACCAAAGGCGGAAATCTGGACATAAATTTAGATGTTGTAAAAGGAAAAATCAATCAGATAAAATTCTATGGAGATTATTTCCACCGTTCTGAAACAGAAGAAATTGAACAAGCATTAACTGGTATTATACATCAAAAAGAAGCTATCTCATTGGCACTAAAATCTTTTGAAATTGAGAATTATTTCGCAGGTTTTAGCCAGGATGATTTGATCAATGGTATGTTCTAACCAATTGTTAATAATGTGTAAACTGTAAGTTGAAATGTTTTGTATTTTTACGTAAAATTTCAATTATGAAAATATTTTTCAAACTAAGTGTTCTCTTGCTTTATACAGCTTTTTCATTGCAGGTATTTGCTCAAAACAACAATCTAAATGGCAGCATAGTACAACGCTCTTTACAAATAATTGATGATAGTCACATGGAAAACCGCACATTAAGTGCAAGCCAAAATGGATTTAGAGAAATTATTTACAATCTAGCTACAAGTACTTACAAGGGAAAATCAATTCAAGTTTATAGAGACACAAATTTAACTAATACAAAATCAGCTGCAGAAATCCTAAAATTAGGCTTCAGTATTGACAGCATTGAGTATGCTCCTGATCCCAATTACCCTGATTATTTTGTAGATACTATTTTGGTTAATCCATTTTCATTTACATCAATTTCTAGATATTTAATATTATTTGATTCTATTGTTTTAAATAATGGAAATCCAGCATATCAACCCATAGCAATTGCTCCTTTATATAGTTCCAGTGTTTATGGAGTAGAAATCAAAGAAAGTGTTCTTTTTTGGGCAAAATGGACTGATTTAGAACCCATCTTACAAAGCATCCCCTATTATAGCGCTTATAACAGAAATGCTCAACGCTCTTATTCTGATTATTTTGAATCTCGCTTATTTATTAGCTCCGCAATAATTAAAAAAATAATTATCGAATAAAAATGTATTCCTATTTTCTTCTGTTATTTTTGAGCAGATTCATTTATTCAAAACATAAGCTTTAACCATGGATAATATTGAAAAACTAAAAAATACAATCAAAGAACTTGAAGAGAAGTTGGTTAAGGCTACTGAAAAAGAACAATTACTTCAAAACATACCCAGAGAAGTAAACTCCCTATTAAGCAATTTAAATGGTTTTATCTTCCGATGTAAAAATGATGCTAATTGGACCATGGAATACATCAGTGAGGGGTTCGCTAAAATATCCGGTTATACAGCAGCTGATATCATTTCTAACAAAAACATATCTTACAGTAGTTTGATTCATGAAGATGATCAGGAAAAAGTTTGGAATGATGTTCAAAAAGCGATTAATCGGAAAAAGAAATGGTTATTAAATTATCGTTTAGTAAATAAAAAAGGCCATATTGCCTGGGTTTGGGAGCAAGGAGAAGGTGTGTTCAATAAAAAAGGGGAATTAGAATATCTTGAAGGTGTTATCATTGATGTTACTGAAAAACACGAAATAGAAGAGAAATTTGCCAAAAATGAATTCAAGTATCGCGAGATTTTTAATAATATAATTGATGTTTACTATGAAGCTACAATAGATGGTTTAATTCTGGAAATAAGTCCTTCAATAAAAAGCATTGTTGGTTTTAGTAGAAAACACATGATTGGGAGAAATACTTCTGACTTTTATGCAGATAAAAACCAAAGAGAGCAATTAATATCTGAGCTTTTAATCAACAAATCCATTAAAAACTATGAATTGGTGTTGATTGATAAAAATGGAGACCATGTAAATTGTTACACCAGCATAGTTTTGTTATGTGAT
>JABINZ010000119.1 GCA_018698135.1 Bacteroidota bacterium | reverse complement strand
TAAACAACAAAAAGAGTCCCGTAAAAACCAGAAGAGTAGTAACAAAAAGTGATAAAACAACTATTCCCATATTTTCAAATTATAGTTCGACAACAATTAGTATTATTTATGTATCAAAAGAACAAAGTATTTGTCAAGCCACTTTTGACAATATTAGTACTTTATCCTTATAACAAACCCAATGTTCTTTCAAGAGTTTAGCAAAGTGTCTCTTGAAAATTCAATGAAACCAAGTACTCCAGTTTTTATAAGACAACCTTCAGAAAACTAGCTAGAACAGAGAGTAGATTTTCTGACTGATAAAATCCTGAGTCCCTACCGCACAAAACCATTTCTACAGACTCAGGATAGTTAGGGGGTTCTTTAACGAATGTCACTGAAAATGTCAATCTGTTATGGTTGGATACGTTAACTCTACCCAATCACAATACCTACCATATATTTCTCTCTCTAACGTGTATGTCTTTCTATTACTTAATTTATTTGAAGGATAAAGAATAATAGAATTAGAAATTTCTTTCATGGTTCTTTTGTCTAATTTATAAATATTTAGATAATCAAAGTATATCAAGAAATTATCCTTTTCTGAAATATTGAGACATTTAAAATTCGCATCAAATGAAATAGAGTCATGTGCATGAAGTATAATAAGTTTTGGTGTAAATTCAATATAATTTGAATAAGCACCAGAACCAAAAACACCATATTGAATACCAAATGCATCCATAAATTTTTGATGATACTCACATATTATTAAAACATTATCAACACTATTAATATAAATATCAGTTTCTAACTTGTTATGAATTATAAAATCTATGTTTATTATGCTATCCTCAACAAATAAAACAAATTTCCCTATTAAATCTCTGTTTTCAAATGTGTAGTTTTGGGAATTTGCTTTCAAGCAAATTAGTATCATAATGGACAAAATATAATATTTGTATACTTTCATTATTTTTTCCAATGTTCTTTCAAGAGTTTAGCGAAGCGTCTCTTGGAAATTCAATAAGACCAAGTTTTCTAGTTTTTATAAGACAAACTTTAGAAAACTAGCGAGAACCGAGAGTAGAGTTCCTGACTGATAAAATCCTGAGTCCCTATCCCACAAAGCCATTACTACAGACTCAGGATAGTTGGTGGGATAAAAAAATCAAGGAACTATCCTTCCAAATAAGCCTTATAACCCAAAGATTTGAGTTTTTCAGAACGAGCAACCACTTTCTTTTCTTGATCTCTTTTAAACTGCATCATTTTTTCCATCATAGCAGCATCACCAGTTCCTAAAATCTGAACTGCCAGCAAGCCTGCATTTCTAGCTCCATCAATACCCACAGTTGCAACAGGTACACCAGGAGGCATCATCACTGTTGAATAGAGGGAATCTTTACCTTGTAATTTTCCACCTGCAATCGGAACTCCAATAACAGGTAATGGTGTATGTGCTGCCAGTGAACCCGCTAAATGTGCGGCCATTCCAGCAGCTGCTATAATTACTTTTATTCCATTAATGTGTGCATTTTTTGAGAATTCCAATGCTTGATGGGGTGTGCGATGTGCTGAAATTACATCAATATAATAGGGAATATCAAATTCTTCCATCACTTTTGCCGATTCCTGCATGACTTTTAAATCAGAATCGGAACCCATAATAATTGCTACTAACGCTTTTTCCATTTCTTATCTAATCAATATTTTCGAATTATATTTTAAACCTTTCTTTTCATCTATTAATTGAATCAGGTAAAATCCTTCAGCAACTGAAGAAATATCAACCTGACTATTTCCACTTACATCTGAAACATATACTTCCTTACCACTGATATCAAATAAATGAAATGTGTACGAGGACTGCTCCAATCCTTTTATATGAATAAACTGATCAGCTGGATTTGGATAATAACTTAAATCCAAATACTGCTTTTCCTTAATTGAAACCGGCCTTTCCAATTTGTCAGAGATGACTGGACGTATCATCAATGCTCCTTTAGCTGAAGAAGAACTCCATTTACTATTAGCATAATAAAACAGGTTGGAATTTTTTTGAATCGGGCTTGAATCTCCTAAGATTTGATAGTAATTCATGTCCAAACCAACATTCATATAAAACTCGCTATTTTGTTCCCATCCAATATAAAACTCGCTGTTAATGCCAATTCCTGTATCAAAATAAAAGAGAACATAACCATTTCCATTTATATAATCCAATCCAGGAACTCGAGTTGAGAACATGATTGGCGTGCTTTCATAATTTCCGTCATTCCAAACAGCTATGTTAAATGCTGCGTTTGCAATTAATTCGTCTGATAAATTGAAATAGATGTAGACTCCTCTTAATGAATCTCCTGCTGGCAGATTTTCCGGAACAGTGAATTTGTAAGCAACCATACCATACTTGCCGGGATATACACCATATCCAAATTCAGGCACACCATCATCATAAGCATAGTAATTATAAAAGCCCTGGATACCTTTCGTTTCATCGTTGATTTTCCAATCATCAATTAAATTACTACTCAATGTTGTTTCCAGTTCAACCGTATCAGCTGAAACTATCTTATTCAATTGCAAATCATCACGAACAGTAAAAACCAAGGGCATGGTAGTATCAGATCCATAAATAGTTTTATCATCAGCACCTGTTAGTAGGATATCGCCATCCACCAAATCAATTATTTGACATCTGGCAATAAGATTTAAAGGTGTTTTATTCAATTTTCTGGCACTAATTTCTAATTTATTTCGCAAATAGGTTTTATCATTATTAAAATGATCGAATGGCATGGATACATAATTCTGCAGCAAAGAAATAGGTTTTTCAAAAATGGCCATATCTTTAAAATATGTATCATCCCATGATCGGCCTTTATCCAAATACACATAATCAAGATGCCATAAATCCATATTGCCAGCTAAGTTCCCATAGTTAACAAATCGGAACTGAAAACCATTGTGAAAAATATTACCAATTGGATCAGCTGACAAATTTGTATCGTATACATATTGCTTAATTGGCAATATTACTTGCTCAAATAATTTTACTTTTGATCCTGCAGCACTCCAAATCCAAACCCATTTATCTTTTTCCCACACACTACCATTCCACACACTATCGGCTTTGAACTCCAATACCAAAGAATCATACTCTTCGGGTGCTTCGCCTAAACCAGCTGGTTGGTAAAAGAAACTTAAATACAAGGAATCATCTTTCTGATTGTATTTGGATAAATCAATGCATACAGAGGTGAGTTTATCAGCTCTCTTCCCTTTTGAGTTTACAACACCAGGGTTATAAGGTATTCCAAGAGAATCTAAGCCATCAAAACTTGCTGTATTCACACTGATAGGTCGAAAAGCTAAACTATTATTTATAAACACATAGTTATCAACCCAAAAAGTATCTTTTGGATATGGACTATCTCCAGTAAAATCATCCCAAAAAGGGTATTTATCTAAATCGAAAGTATCAGCAAGGGCACGATAGGTTTTAAAGGGAATTTTATTCTCAATCAACTTTTTATTTGATGCAAGTGGTTTTATCAGCTCTTGAGCTATAGATAGCTGACCAAAAATCAGAATAAAAAAAAGGATTGAATATTTTTTGATATTAATTTCCATCATTAATTGTTGCTTCATTTTTAAACGTACTGTCTATTTCATTCAAAGGAATCCTTTCAATATTCATTTTCTCAAAATTGTCAGGATGAGTTATCCAAACATCCACAGATTCTCCTCTGGGTATCCTAACGTCAGAAGGCATTGGATATTGCTTGTAAACAATAGCCTCTAATGTATCTGTTACAGTCTCATCTGGAATAGGACCTCCAATATTTAACTGGGATGCAATCATGGCAAATTGTACTTCACTAAAAGCTAAACCAATAACGTAAGGGACCTTCACTTTACCAGAATTTAATCCAGCTCCCAAAACCAAATCAATTTTTGAATCCTTACTTATCATTGATCCTTTGGTCAATATCCGTCCATCTTTTTTTACTTTCAATATTGCATTAAGAGCAATATCAGGTTCATAATCCAATTCTCCAACTCGTAATCCCAAACTCTTCAACATGCGAATAGCATTTTCAAGTTGCACATCAATTAAATCGGGCAGTTTAACTTTTGGAGGATCGTCTGAACTTATTGTCAAATATACTTTCCTGTTTCGTTTAACTTTTGATAATGCTTTGGGATCCTGCTCCACAACTGTAAAAAATGGCACGTCTGGAACATAAACGGATCTGTAAATTTCAAATCTTAAATCCTTTTCCTTGCAAATTTGTTCAACTTCATCGACTGTATAAGAAGTAAAGTCGGGTAAGGTTAATGACTCTCCATGATGTGTAAACTTATTCAAGGCAATAATTCCAGCAACTGCAAGGATTATAATCGCGACTAAAAGAATACTTACATTCAGGATGAATACCTTACTGATTAAAAATCGAATGAATTTCACTTTCCTTATTTTAGTAGGTTGGTGGCATTAAAGATACATGCAAAGTTAGTTAACTAATTCCTTTTAATTTGAGCTGTTTGGCAAAAATTTAGTATATTTGATAAGAGTCAAACTTGTTTTGTCGCATTTTAAATAATCTACGAATATGGACAATTCCTCGATTCAAAAATTACATGAAGATCATGTAGCATGGTTATCTGAGATAAAATTTTATATAGCTGAAATTAAGTTTTTAAAAAGCCTTATTCCAGTCAGTCAATCTGAATTATCGCCCGACAAAAATGACAAAACCATTAAATACCTTAATCACCTGGATCATAATCTTCGATTTCTTATCGATACCAAAGAAACAATAAACACGCATGAAATGTTTATGAAAGATTCCTTTCCAAAAGATGAATTAGCTGTTTATGATGAGAATGAGTTTTCAAGTCAGCATGAATATGTTGACCATGAAAAAACAAAAAAACACATGAAGGAATTCCGAAAAAGGTATAATAAACTGAAGTCAAAAATCTTCAAAATCACCGAAGCCGGGAAAAATTGAAACAATTTGCCTATTGATTTTTATACTGTTCTACTTCCTCTATTTTAAATATTAATTCAACATTAGCCATTTTGAACATTTCCTCTGACTCACTTCCTGCATGATACTTTTTTTCACAAACAACTCGAGTAATTCCACAGTTGATAATTAGCATGGCGCAAGTTCTACAAGGTGTCATTTTACAATACAATGTGGCATCCTTAATTGAAATCCCCAGTTTAGCTGCCTGAGTAATTGCATTTTGCTCAGCATGTACAGTTCTTACACAATGTTGCGTTATATGTCCATCTTCATGAACAACTTTTTTCATTTGATGCCCTACATCATCGCAATGAGGAAGCCCCATTGGAGAACCTACATAACCCGTTACCAGAATCTGTTTATTTCTGACAATTACACAACCACTTCGCCCTCTGTTACAGGTTGCCCGTGTTGCCACGGTTTGAGAAATGCCTAAAAAATAGTCGTCCCAGGAAGGACGTAAATAATTATCTTGATTATCCATTATATTATTTCTTCTAAAATCTTCTTTAATTGCAGATACAATCCATTCAAATCGCCATTATTCATTAATTGATAATCTGCATTTTCAATGCATACTGATAAATTCTGTTTATTAGGATCGGATGAAATCATTTCTCTTTTCTCATTGCTTAAAAACTCTTCAAAAGAAATATTATCGGTTTCCGATTGCCGCTGATGAATTCTCTCATACCGAATAATTGGATCAGCATCTACAGCTAATAGACTAAAATTTGATTTTGTTCTTAACAATTCAATTTCTCCAAGTGTTCTGATACTTTCAATTACACAGTTTTCTCCACATGTTGCTGCTTGATTATACAGTTGCTCAATAATATAAGCTGGAGAATATTTTGCTCTTAATTCGTTTGCAATCAGAACCATATTATCCCTGTTGATCGTCAATCCTCTACGCTCAATTTCATTTGTCAGAAATGATCTGACAGAAAAATGTTTGAAATTCAATTCATTCAGCAGATAATCGACAATTGTTCCTTTTCCAGCACCTATGGTTCCTGTTATTCCTATAATTATCATGTTTTCAATGAAATCCTTATTGAGATATAATAACAAAGATATGCATTCACATTCGCAGGATAATCCACAATTTTTGACCTTTTATGAACATGACAATTATCATTCATATATTTTAATCCCTTATTATTTTAATATGTATATTTGAGCATCAAAAACTAAATTAAAAACAATGAAATCAAAGATTATGAGAGGTTTATTAATGGTTTGTGCCCTTTTTGTTATTAGCAATACGTTTGCTCAAGACAAAATTTCTCCCTACTACAAAATAGGCGACATAAAAGGCTCGATATCAACAGTATCTGCCACAGTTGTTTCTGCACTTCAATCAAAAGATTTTACTATTTATGGAAAATATCATCCTGCTGCAAATGCCGATTATTATGTAATTGCATTCAGCCGGAAAGACCTCTACAATGTAGCAATAAACATTAAAGACAGGGGATTGCTTGGAGCTATGCTAAAAGTTAGTCTTATTCATAAGGATGGTTCGGTTGAAGTTAGTTTACTCAATCCAGATTATATGTTTAATGCTTATTATAGAGAAAATTACTCCTCTTATTCTAGTAAATTAAACATCATTACTGATGATGTCAAAACTGCATTAAAATCTGTTGGAACTGATTTCACTGCCTTTGGTGGTCAAAAAAGTGCCAGCGATCTTCATAAATACCATTACATGATGGGTATGCCTTATTTTACCGATCCTGTTGAATTAGCCACCTTTAATTCTTTTAATGAAGGCTTGGAAATTATTAAGAAAAACTTGCAAAATAAAGTAGGCAACACAGCGAAAGTATATACGCTTACCTTCCCAAAACAAGAAGTTGCTGTGTTTGGCATTGCATTAAATGACAAAAATACGGGAGAGGCTCATTTTCTTCCAATTATTGGCGAAAAGCATATTGCTTGCATGCCTTATGAAATTATATTAGAAGGAAGCAAAGCTACCATGTTGCATGGACGATATAGAATAGCTCTTTATTGGCCTGAATTAACCATGGGAACATTTACTAAAATCATGTCGACTCCAGGTGATGTTGAAAATGCATTCAAGAAAGTAGTCGGTAAATAAATCTTACACTGAATTCCGAAAAAAGCCTGATCATATTACGATTGGGCTTTTTTTATAAACATTCTGTGTGTTTATTCTTTCTGAATTAAATCACTATCGAATTAATTTTGAGCCAAATAAATAATCATCCCATGAAGAAATTGATTGGAATAATATACGGAGGTAAATCAACTGAACATGAAATCTCCATCATTTCAGCCACCAATGTCTATAAAAATTTAGATAAGGATACTTTTGATTGTGTACTTCTATATATTAGCAAAGATGGAGGATGGTATATTTCTACTCCTGATGAACTTATGAATGGTAGGCTCGAATTTGAAGATTCAAAACTATTATCTTTAAAAATGAGCCCTGATTCATTTTGCTTCATAAATGCAGAAAATTGCATTAAGCCTGATGTGCTATTTCCCGTTTTGCACGGACCAAACGGAGAAGATGGCAGTGTACAAGGTTTATTTGAAGTTGCAGGAATTCCATATGTTGGGACAGGCATTGCAGGAAGTTCAATAGCCATGGATAAAGAAATTGCAAAAAGGTTGTTAATAGAAGCAGGAATTCCAGTTGCTAACTATTTTTCGCTCCAGAAATGGCAAGATGAATTCGACTTGAGGCCAATAATTAAGAAACTTGGCTTCCCAATGGTTGTCAAACCATGCAGTGCTGGATCTTCAGTTGGGCTAAGCAAGGTAAACACTGATGAAGAATTAATTGATGCTATTGAATTAGCTTTTGAATACGATGAGAAAATCCTATTAGAAGAATATATTGAAGGTCGCGAAATTGAAGTAGCAGTGATGGGTAATCACAATCCAATCAGTTCAACTCCAGGAGAAATTGTAACCGCTTTTTACGACTATAAGGAAAAATATTCCAAGGATAGTAAAACCAGATTGGATGCTCCGGCAGTAATTGATGCACAACTAGCTGAAGAAGTTAAAGAATTAGCAATTGATGCATTTCTTGCGCTGAACTGTGAAGGAATGAGCCGGGTTGATTTCTTTTTAACGGAGGAAGGTTTTTTACTCAATGAAATTAATACAATTCCTGGTTTTACAAACATCAGTATGTATCCTAAATTATTTGAAATAAGCGGTATTTCTCAAAAAGAATTGATCAGTAGATTAATTGAATTTGCATTAGATCGATGGAAGAATAAAGCGGAATTAAAAACCTATTACACAGAATAAAACAATAACATCAAGGTGCTAACCTACTGATTTTCCACTTTTTATCTATTTGCAATTCGTATTGATAGCGATCATGTAACCTGTGTTCACCTCCTTGCCAAAACTCATAGTAATGAGGAACTACTATTAAACCACCCCAAAACTTAGGTCTTGGTATTTGACCATTTGCAGCTTTGCTTTCAATATCAGCAAATTTCTCAATCAAAGCTCGTTTACTTTCAATTACTTCACTTTGTGGACTCGCCCATGCACCAATTTGACTTTCTCGCGGACGCGAAGCAAAATAGGCATCCGCTTCTGAATCTGAAATCTTATTAATGATACCATTTATTCTAACCTGACGTTCTAATAATGGCCAGAAAAAATTCAAAGCCACTTTGTTGTTGTGACCAATTTGCTTACTTTTTTGGCTATTATAATTTGTATAGAAAGTAAATCCTCTCTCATCAATCCCTCTCAATAATACAACTCTAGATGATGGCTCTCCTTTATCATTCACAGTTGACAAAGTCATGGCATTTGCTTCCAGAATTTGTTTGTTAGCAGCTTCGTTTAGCCAGGCAGCAAACATGGCTAAAGGATCTTGTAAAATGTGCTGATCTGATAAACTACCTGATTTAAACTCTCTTCGACTATTAGTATGGTCCTCATTCATTACCCAAAAATACAAAATTGAAAAACTTTATTGGTCATTAATAAATCATGAAATCGATTTTAGATTATGCAAAGAACATTTTGCCAATAAATGAAATGAATTTTTGTGATCGTCAGTCTTAATTAAAACCTATTTTAATAATTAACTGGATTATCTTTTCAAATTAAGGTTTACGGAATAATAGTTGCCACAAAATAGGAATTTAAATTTTACATTCCTTCTATATAATTTATTATATTCGCTTTTCTTCAGGTGAAGCATAAAAACCTGAGATACATTATTTAAGATAACAATTGAACCATGAATAACAAACAATATATCCTTATCCTGATTATCTTTAGCATATTCAGCATTAAGGCAAATGCCCAAACACAACCAATAAATCCTGGCAATGAAATAATTAAATATTATGAGCATAGCAATATTCCTGCATATTACAAGTTTTCAGGAAACACAAATATTACAGAAGATCAATTCATCAGTTGGATTGATAGCAAATATCAGCTCAATTCAAATATCAGCTTTCAATTAGAAAAAACAGAAATTGATCAGCTTGGATTAACTAAAAACCAATACATTCAAAATTACAATCATATTCCAATTGAGAATAGTCGGTATTCAACTTTGGCTCGAAACGGCCAAATAATTTCTGTATTTGGACTTGCATTTGATGAAATTAAAATCAGCAATGTTGTGATATTATCAGAGCAAAATGCTTTGGATTATGCACTGAACTTAATTGATGCAAATACTTTTATGTGGGAATTAGCTGGAGAAGAAAAAGTACTTCAGGAATTTGAAGAAAATCCTCAAGCAACATATTATCCAAAAGGAGAATTAGTATTGGTTAATCCAGAAGGTAGTTTTAAATCAAATCATGTTCGATATGCGTGGAAATTTAACATTTATGCACACGAGCCTCTTTCCAGAGCATGGTATTATGTAGATGCCCAAACCGGCAAAATTTTATTGGTTAACTCCATCCTTCATAATAGTGATGTTCCGGCAACTGCTATCACAAAATTTAGTGGAAGCAAACAAATTACAACCGATAGTACTGGCCCTGGATCTTACCGATTACGTGAAGTAGGCAGAGGAAAAGGAATTGAGACCTATAATCTACAAACCGGAACCAGCTATGCAAGCGCTGTAGACTTTGAGGATACTGATAATTATTGGAATAATGTTAATACACAAAAAGATGAAATAGCAACCGATGCGCATTGGGGAACTGAAATGACCTATGATTATTTTTTGAACAAACACAATAGAAATAGTATTGATAATGATGGTTTCAAATTAAGAAGCTATTTGCATTATAGCACAAATTACTCAAATGCCTTTTGGAATGGTCAATGGATGACTTATGGAGATGGCAATGCCTCTTCAGAACCTTTTGTTGCATTAGATATTATTGGACATGAAATATCACATGGCTTAACAACCAATACAGCAGATTTAATTTATGCACTTGAATCTGGTGCACTCAACGAAGGATTCAGTGATATTTTTGGAAATATGATTGAACGCTTTGCTAAGCCAACTGCTTACAGCTGGGAAATGGGTGAAGATATTGGCTATGTTCTCAGAGACATGTCAAATCCAAATAGTAAAGGAGATCCTGACACCTACGAAGGACTTTATTGGGTAGACACTAAATCTTGTGTCCCTACTCAAGTAAATGATAATTGTGGAGTACATACCAATAGCTCGGTGTTGAACTATTGGTTCTATCTTTTAGTCGAAGGAGGAAGTGGAACAAACGATCATAATAATACATATCAGGTTAGTAATATCGGAAGCGATAAAGCCTCGGCAATTGCATTCAGATGTTTAACAATTTATTTATCAGAATCATCCGATTATATGGATGCCCGTTTTTATTCTGCTCGTGCAGCAGCCGATCTGTATGGAGAATGTTCTTCTGAAGTGGAAGCCGTATTAGATGCATGGTATGCAGTTGGCGTGGGTGGCATAAATCGAAGCGTAAATTTTGAAGCATCAACTACTGCAAGTTGCACCTATCCCTTTACAGTTGAATTCAAAAACCTGTCCGATGCATACAGTTCTTTTCTTTGGGATTTTGGAGATGGAGATACAAGTAGTAGTTATGATCCAATTCACACATTTAATTCAGTTGGCACTTATGATATAAAACTGGTGGCACAAAGTATTTGTGGAAATGACTCTATAGTCAAAACCGGATTAATTGTCGTTGACACCAATATGCCTTGTATTTTTACTATGCCAACAACAGGTAGCCCTCAAACAGTTAATTTATGTAAAGGTAAACTCTTCGATGATGGAGGAAGTCAAAATTACACTGGTAATCAGGACATCTTATTCACCATTTCACCAATAGGCGCAGCCAGCATCACCCTCGATTTTATTTCATTTGCTTTTGAAGGTGATTGCGATTGCGATTGGTTATACATTTACGATGGAGATGATATTACAAGCCCGTTGATAGGGAAATACTCTGGCTTTGATTTGCCTAATGGAGGATCCATTAGCTCTACTGGTGGCTCTATTACAATTAGGCAATATACAGATCCTTTGCAAACTTATTCTGGTTTTGAGCTTAATTGGTACTGTTCAGCCCCAAACATGCCACCAGATGTTGATTTCAAAGTAAATGTTCCAAATGCATGCAATGGTCTCGCACATTTCAAATCAATAACGGCCAATGGACCAACAAGTTGGACATGGGATTTTGGTGATGGCAAAACATCCAGCTCTGAAAATCCAGTTCATGAATATCAGGAAAGTGGCTTATATGCTGTAAAATTAATTTGTTCAAATGATATTGGAACCGATTCTTTAACTAAAACTAATTTTGTGTTAATCGATCGACCAAACTTACCTTCTGTTTCGGATTTTGAGTCATGTGGGGAAACAGATGTTACTTTAATTGCAAGTGGAAGTGGTAAAATTAAATGGTTTGATCATCCTCAAGCTGATATGCCAATTCATATAGGAGATAGTTTAGACTTAGGTAATGTTACATCTTCAATTTCCTATTATGCTGTAAATGATTTCAGTAAAGAATCGGTTTATGGTGGTCCTGAAGATATTAGTATTGGAACTGGAAGATATTTTACCGGAGATCAGGGATTGATTTTTGACGTTTTCAAACCAGCCATTTTGAAAAGTGTTAAAGTTTTTGCTAGTGGAGAAGCTGATCGAACTATAATTCTGAAAGATGAAAATGGCACAATTATCCATCAAAAAGTTCTATCAATTCCAGATGGTGAAAGTCGCATAACTTTAGATTTTGAATTAGCTGTAGGATCTAATTTCAGACTGGGTTCAAACGCTGGATCTAATTTATATAGAAATAATAGCGGTACTGATTACCCTTATGAATTAGATAGTATATTGACTATTACTGGCAGCTCTGCCAGTCAAGCTGGATTTTACTATTTTTATTACGATTGGGAAGTAAGTGAGCCTGCTTGTTTCAGTGGTAAAAAAGAAGTAAATATTTGGATTGATGACAACCCTCAGGCTGTATTTACTTATACAAAAAATCTAACGTCTGTAGATTTCAAGAACAATTCAGCACACGCTAGAAAATATAGATGGGATTTTGGTGATGGAAACAGTTCAGAAATGGAAAACCCTACGCACACTTATAGTAGTAATGGTTCGTATACGGTCAAACTTGTCATTAGCAATAGCTGCGGATCAGATTCAGTCTACCAAACAATAGGAATTAATACATCTCTAAAAGATGCAGCTGAATCGATAGGATTTAGAGTGTATCCAATACCAGCAGATCAGATTTTAACTATTGAAATAAATAAACCATCTAGTACAAAATACACAATAAATATTTTATCAGCTGTTGGGCAAATTGTTTATACAGATGTTTTTTCAGATTATCCTTATATGTCAAAAAAGGTATATGTAAATCAGTTTGCAAAAGGTATGTATTTTGTACAGCTACAAAGTGCTGATGAAATTATTACCAAACAGATAATTATTAAATAAATAATCTATTTCACGAAAAATGAAATCTTTTACCAAAACATACTATTTTAATTCCAAATTAGAAAACGTATTCAAAGCACTTACCGATCAGGATATTATTGAAGATTGGAGTGGCAGCATGGCAGAAATGAACCCTGTAGAAGGGGGACGTTTCTCGATGTGGAATGATACGATAAACGGTCGTTACGTCATTGTTAAACCTGATCAAATCATTCAAGAATGGAAGGAAGAAACTTGGGAGAAATACTCCTTTGTAACAATCAAGCTGAGAGAAGTTGCAGGCCATACAGAATTGGTTTTAACTCATGAAAAAATCCCTTCCACCTCTTTTATTACAATAAAAGAAGGTTGGGAAGATCACTTTATGGGGCCAATGAAAGAATATGTTGAGGAAGAAATGGATTAAACTGAGTACCTAAAGTGCACAAAAGTTCTAAGTACCTAGAGTTTAAGGATTAATTAAAATTCTTTTCTTTTTTCAGGCTTTCGTAAGCTTCATTTACTTTCTGAAATTTTTCTTTGGCAGCTTTTTGAAATTCTTCACCTAAATGTGCAACTTTGTCAGGGTGAAATTTGACAGCCATTTTTCGATATGCTTTTTTAATTTCTTCGGCTGATGCCTTTTCATCCACTTCCAGAATTTTGTATGAACTATTTATATCCTTGTAAAACATAGCTTGTACAGAATCGAAATCAATTTGATTGATACCCAAGCCTTTCCCTATTTGTTGAATTACTTTTCTTTCTTTTTGATCAACCCACTGATCAGCCTTGGCAATTCCAAATAAGTAATGCAGCAGCTGAACTCTCGAAGAATAATCCATATAGTGCCTGATTTGGCTGCAAACTTCATCAGTACTGAATTCCTGAATTAGAATCTTTCGTAATGTCTGCATGTATTCAAGCGTTTGAGATTCACCAAACTGCTTTTTGAAAAAAGATTTTACAAATTCCAATTCAGACTTTAAAATCCGTCCATCAGCTTTCATTACGGCAGCAGAAAGAACAAGCAGAGAAGCCGCAAAATCGCCAGGACGTGTTTGAGAATCGCCTTTATCATCCTGCTGAATTTTCATACCATCAACTGCACTACCTAGTGCAAAGCCAATTAAGCCGCCAATTACACCACCAAGTGCCCAGCCAACACCACCTCCAATCCATTTTGCATATTTTGCCATTGATTTCTTTTATATATTTCTAATAGGATTTTACTTATTCAAAAATCAGACAAATTGTTTCTTTGAGAATATTTTGGCAGTCCAAAATTATGAACCTGACATATAAACTAATAGCAATATTGCTCTATTACACCTGCAGCTTTTTCATCTCCTTTGTCCTTTGCTATCTCCAATAATCGACATGCTTCCACTGAATTCCCTTTTAGTAAATAGTTAATGCCTTTATTGTAATAAGCTTTTGAATTATCAGGATAAAATTTGATAGCTTGATCAAAATCAGCTTCTGCTAAGCTATATTCATTATTCTTACTGTAGATAATTCCTCTTTGATTTAGCGCATCCTCATGGCTTGAATTAAGTTCAATAGCAATTGAAAGATCTTCAATTGAGGATGTATAATCCTCAAGATAATATTTTGCCAATCCTCTATTAAAGTAGATGTTAGGATCATCAACAACATATAAAAGAGCTGCATTAAGTTCACTGATAGCACCTTCAAAATCGCCTTCACCAGCTCTGTTTATTGCTTTATTCAAATAATACTCACCAAAATATTCATAAGAGAAATCCATGACTGTATCTCCAGTACTTAGCTGAATTCGATCTCCCAAGTCAGAAATAATCAGTTTGTTGGAGTCAGCCTTCTGAGCGATTGCTGGTATTGTAAATAGGAAGAGTAGTGTTGCAAGAATCTGTATCTTTTTCATAGGACTTTTTGATATTTAATACCAAAAAGTCCTGTATTGTAAAGATTAGGAAATATGTTACAAAAAAAAAATCTCTTAAAACTTGAAATTATTATTTACCCCAAGCATTCCAAAATACAAATTCACTCTGCTCCTTTCTAACTCGTTCAGTCATTTCCATTTTCTGAAAGTTTTCCGGAAGGTTTTCAAGTTCACCTAAATAGCCTAAGGCAATCACACTGACAGGCTCAAATTGTTCAGGAATATTGAAAATAGTTTGCATTTTATCTTTATCAAAACCGCCCATTTGATGGGTGTAGATGTTTTCTTCCATTGCTTGCATACTCAAATAGGATGCAGCTTGACCAGCATCATATTGATACACATTGTTAGTTGTTCCTGTCTTGGCTGAAATCTTATCAGCTACTATTACGACTAGGACAGGTGCTAACTTTGCCCAAATCTGATTGAATTCTGCCAAAGAATCCATAATTTTATCATATACATCATTTTTCCCTTTCAAACCAACCAGTAAATTCCAAGGCTGATCATTCATGGATGATGGTGCCCAACGTATTGCTTCAAAAATTCGATTGAGTTTATCTTCTTCAATCATACGATCTTCAAACGTGCGAGGACTATATCTTTTTGACATTAGAGGATGAATGGTATATGCTGTTTTTGCTGTTTTATCCATGGTATTTTTTTATTCATTAAAATAAATTCGTTTCACCCTTTGCGAAATACCTGCCAGAATTTCATATGGAATTGTTTGACATTTTTCAGCCATGTGCGAAACAGTTAATTCTTCGTCAAAAAGAATAACCTCATCCCCTACTTTTGCGTCTACTCCTGTCAAATCAATCATGCTCATATCCATGCATATATTGCCAATCGTAGGAACTAATTTGCCATTAACCTTTACAAAAGCATTTCCATTTCCCAATAATCGGGGAAACCCATCAGCATAACCTACACCTATCGTTGCAACTAAAGAATCCCTCTCTAATAAACCACTACGATTATATCCAACAGTAGTTCCCTTTTTCAATTCCCGGATTTGTGAAATAGTCGTTTTAAATGTCGTTACATTATGTAGTTGGGCTTCAATAGATTTACTGGAATCAACTCCATAAAGTCCAATGCCAAGTCGCACCATATCAAATTGTGCCTGAGGAAAATTAATAACTCCTGCACTATTTAAAATATGCTTGTCGCAATTAATTTGCAAACTTTCTTCTAATTGCTGTGATAGAGATTTAAACAATTCTATTTGCTGATTCGATATTTCTATTTCCTCAGAATCTTCAGCTGATGATAAGTGAGAGAATATTGAGCTAACTATAATAGAAGGATTTTCTTTAAGCATAGCAATCAAAGCAGGAATATCTACATTTGAGAATCCCAACCTATGCATTCCGGTATCCAATTTTATATGGATACTAATTCCACTTGAACAAGAAGTTGAGTTACAGGCCTGTATTAAATCTAAAAGCGATTCCAAGCTATATATTTCAGGTTCTAACTGATTCGAAATTATTTTATCAAAGCTTTGCTTATCCGGGTTCATAACCATAATGGGCAATTCAATTCC
>JABINZ010000118.1 GCA_018698135.1 Bacteroidota bacterium | reverse complement strand
GAGGTAATTTCTTTGTTTCTTAATTCATTAATAGAGTAATCAAACATTTCTGCAGCAGTTTGATTGGTCTCGATTAATATTCCACTTGAAGTGATTAATATAGATTCAAAAGTTGCGTTTGACAATGTACGGAATTTAGCTTCACTTTTCTCAAGTTTCTCTTTTGCTTTCCTTTCAGCAGTAACATCCAATCCAAATTCAGCAACACCAATTACGTTGTTTTTTTTATTTTTAATGGGGTAAGCTCTGAAATTATAATCTCTGTCTCCGATGGTTTTGTTTGCTAATTCCTGATAAACACCTGTTTTTATGGCTTCATAAACATGGCATTCTTTGCAAGGTTTAGAATTGTCATAAAAAATCTCATGACACTTTGTGCTCGTCAATTCACCATTTGACTTTTTTGAAATAATCTCCGATTTACTATTTGTATAAACTATATTCAGTTTATCATCATAATAAGTAAACATTTCAGATGAAGATTCTAACAGTAATGATTTCAAATTTTCAGATTCGATCAGGGCAGTTTCTGTTTTCTTTCTTTCGGAAATATCAGTAATAATAACAAGTACATGGGCTTCTCCCTTAATATTAATTTGAGAAAAAGCCATTTCAGCATAAAATTCACTCCCATCCTTTTTAACTTCTATAGCTTCAAGCAAACACTGTTTTCCTTTGAGCAGGCATTCTTCAAACTTTGGTAAAATTTGCTCATAACTATTTTCAGCACTAATAGATTCTAAATCAATACTTGAGAATTCGTCCCTATTGTATTGGTATAATTGACAGGCAAAATCATTTGATTCTATAAGCACACCTTGCTTATCCAAAATGATAATTGCATAGGAGTTTGTTCCAAAAATACTTTTATAACGTTGTTCACTCTCTTTTAGAATGCGTTCGGTTTGTTTTAATTTACTAATATCTCGGGTAATGGCAATAATAGCTTGCTTCCCATTAATAGTAATTAAACGCGCATTTACATCAACAGGAATACTTTCTCCTTTCTTACTAAAATGAATTGATTCAAATTGAACAGACTTTTTCTCGACAATCTCTTTGATTTTAACTGGAAATGTTTTTGCTATTTCAGGCAATGCTAAATCAAATATATTCTTTTGTAAAAATTCTTGACGAGAATAGCCCAATCGATTGATGGCTTCCTTATTAACTTCAACAATACGACCTACAGGAGTAATTATATAGGTTGGATCTGGCAATACCTCTAATAAACCATCCCAACTTTTTTCAGTTTTTTTTAAAGATTTCTGATGTGTTTCTTCTTTGGGATTTTCTCTATGCTCAGATTGTTTTTTTGCCATTCAGGATGAGTTCAGTTTATTAATTATTAATTTCATTTTAATAAAAATAATCTTAAAAGCACATTAAAAACTTATTTGTAAAATTACATAATTTTATTTGAGCCCGAATCATTCCTTTATTTTTTATTCTTACTTAAAGTGTAAATAATTTAAGTCAGTTTTAAAATCATCAATTTATTACATTTGTTAAACCAAATAAATTCAATGAAAGCCAACATACAGAAAAAGTTAATTACTCTATTTGAAATCTGGAGCAAAGAAGAATTAGAAAGTAGTGAGTTACTCCCAATTTCAGGATCGGTTCGCCAATATATTCGCTTGATATCCAAAAATAAAACAGCAATAGGTTGCTTCAATGATAACTATAAAGAGAATAGCGCATTTCTGAGCTATGCTCAACAACTTAAATCTGCTCAACTTCCAGTTCCAAAAATATATGCAGACCAGTTGGATGACCACATTTATTTACAAGAAGATTTAGGAGACCTTAGTTTTTACGATCATATTGACCAAATAAATAGAAACGATGAAGGTAATCTGAAAATCAGCATATTATACAAAAGTGTAATAAACCACTTGATTGAATTTCAATTTAAAGGACATGAAGTAATCGACTATAGCAAGGCTTATCCTCGATCAAAATTTGATAAGCAATCGATGTTGTGGGATATGAATTATTTCAAGCATTTTTTTATCAAACTGGCTGGTGTCAGTTTCCATGAGCAAGATTTAGAAGATGACTTCCGCTCGCTTGTTAATTATTTGCTGTCAACCAATACAGATTATTTTATGTTTAGGGATTTTCAATCCAGAAACATCATGATTAATAATGATGAATTCTTTTTTATCGATTTTCAGGGAGGCCGACAAGGAGCTTTGCAATATGACCTCGCCTCATTGCTTTATGATGCCAAAGCAAATTTAACAATAGATCAAAGAGAAGAATTGCTTATTTATTATATGTTGAAGCTGTCTGAAAAGATGACTGTTGACAAAGCGGCCTTTCGAAACTATTACTATGCCTATGTTTTGATACGGGTGATGCAAGCTTTTGGAGCCTACGGATACAGGGGCTTTTTTGAAAGGAAACAACACTTTTTATTGAGTATTCCTTATGCATTAAATAATTTAAAATACTTGATGGACAAAATTGAACTACCCATTAAGTTACCCGCGCTTTATTCTGTTTTCGATCAACTTATTCATTCACCTAACCTGAATGAATTTAATTACAAACCTAAACCAGGTTTAACCGTATTGATTAATAGTTTTTCTTACAAACGTTCAATACCACTGGATAATAGTGGAAATGGAGGCGGATTTGTATTTGATTGTCGTTTTTTACCTAATCCGGGGCGATTGAAAGAATTCAAAGAATTAACAGGAAACAATCAGGAAGTAATCAATTACTTAAGTCCTCTTGATGAAGTTCAACAATTTATCAATCAAGTCGAAAACATAGTTAGT
>JABINZ010000117.1 GCA_018698135.1 Bacteroidota bacterium | reverse complement strand
TCTTTTCCAAAAAGCGACTTCCCACTCTTAAACTGTTCTAGCGCTTTTTCTTCTAAATTGTCTAAATAGTTCTGATCCATAATCAAATTTACGATTTTGGACAGAGTTTAATTTACACCCTCGAATTCTTTATAGAAGATGTTCCTGAACTAAGAGAAAAGTTTCCAACACAATTTGAAAAGGCGTTCGACAATTGGGATTATATAGTGGATACTTACAGCAAGTATTTAGAAGACAATAAATAGATCTTATGTAGTAATTACCTATTTATCCTATCTCTTCACGAACGCGCAAAATCGAATAATTTATGATTACAAAAAAATAGGTCGAAGCGGGAAGCTTCGACCTTAAGTCATTTAATGGAATTTAAAAATCAAATTCCCAAGGTAATTGCATATAAATTCCGCCATTCATATTTCGAATTTCCTGCGCTTTCATATAGATTTTATAATCATCACCCAAGGTTTTCTTCACAGCTCGTTCTCTATACATCTGCATATTTAGAAAGGGAATGTTTTCAAATGGAGATGATTTTTTTGGCAGTTCTTTTATTCTATAATTTTCGAGACCAGCCATATTTGCAGCAACATCAATAGCATCATATAAATTTCCAATTCGATCAACTAATCCGTTTTCAACTGCATCAATACCAGACCAAATTCGACCACGAGCTATGGAATCGACTAGTGCTGGATCAAGTACGCGGCCTTCTACTACACGGTTTTTGAAATCACTATAAACCTCATTCACATATGATTGAACAATTAGTTGCTCTTCGGCAGTTATTGGACGATTGGGATTCATTAAATCAGCATGTTCGGCTGTTTTAATTCGTTCAAAACGAACACCTAATTTATTATTCCAAAAATTCTCTAAATTCATATGCACCCCAAAAACACCAATCGAACCGGTAATTGTATTTGGTTCTGCCAAAATGCTATCGGCAGGGCATGCAATATAATAACCTCCTGAGGCAGCTAAAGCGCCCATTGAAACAACCAATGGTTTTGCTTCAGCAGCTAATTTCACTTCTCTCCAAATTAAATCTGAAGGCAAGGCAGCTCCTCCGGGAGAGTTAATACGAAGTACGATAGCTTTGATATTATCATCTAATCGAGCTGTACGGAGAGTTTTTACTAAACCATCTGAACCAATAGATTTTGCATCACCTTTTCCAAATCCTATGTTTCCAATAGCATAAATGATAGCAATTTTATCCCGAGTGTATTCTTTATCCTTCTTTTTCTTGGATTCCTCAGATTCGTTATAATTTTTCAGTTTAACAAAGTTCAGCTTCTCCTTTTTTGTAAATTCTTTTAATGCATCGTAAACCTGATCAATGTACATCAAGTCATCAACCATTTTATATTTTATTGCATCCTCCCCTTTTCTTACTAACAATGAATCAGCAATTTGATGGAGTTTGTCTGCATCGATATTTCTGCTTTGTGCAATTATATTAATCATTCGATTATAAACAGGTAATAAAAATGCTTCAGTTTGCTGTCGTTCATAATCACTCATTTTATCATTAATAAGCATTTCCCCAGCACTTTTATAGTCACCAGCACGAATTAAAGTAGGTTCTATATCCAGTTTAGCAAACATCCCTTTTAAATAAATCATCTCATTGCTCATTCCCTGAAACAACAATTCACCTTCAGGTGCTAAAATAATTTTATCGGCCATTGAGGCTAAATAGAAAGCCTTTTGAGTCATATAATCGCTATAGTTCCATACAAACTTTCCGCTTGCTTTAAACTCTAAAAGTGCTAATCTAATTTCATCAACACTTGTCGATGATGCATTTATAAAAGACAATTTCAACAAAATCCCAGAAATCTTCGGATCATCTTTGGCTTTCAAAATCTTATCAGTAACATCTTTCAATTCTACCGCTATTTGTTCATCATCAAAAAATCCAAATTCAGCAAAGGGCATTTCTTCCGTTCTATCAACAATTTGACTCTTCAGATCAATTAACAAAATGCTTCCATCCTTTAGAACCATATCGGTATCTGATTTTCCAAACGCATCGTCTGCAACTTTTGAAATAGTACCAAAAACAATGGCCACCATAATAATGATGATCAGAATATATGAAAAAATAAAACCTACCATAGTGGCAAATACATACTTAAAAAAACCTTTCATTTGATTGTTATTTATTATTTGTAAAGTGATGACTTCAAATTTATGACTTTACATTTAAAGTCATAGAATATTTAACAAAAGAAAAGCTGACCGTAGCCAGCTTAACACTATTATAATTTTTGGTGCTAATTGAATAATAACTCCACACCTATAGTAAATGGGTACATCTCAGGACCTTTATCTTTTTCAAACAAGGTAGACAAAGCATAATTTGCATAGATTGCCACATCTTCGCCAAAACCAACTCTGGCTGTTAGGCCATATCTAAAAGGATTTACACTATAATCCCCTTTTTCTTTTATTTTCTTTTTGTCATTATCTTCCGTATAAACCACTTTCGTTTTCGAACCTAAATTTAAACCAAGTAAAAGTCCTCCGGATATGTGTAAAGAATTTTTCGGATCGGAGCCCGTGTTTATTTCTAATAATAAAGGTAGCGTTAGGTAGGTGGTTGTGAATTTTGTTTTTGAATAGGAGTTTACGGTATCGATATATCCTCCAAGTGAATCTCTATTATCAATAAGGCGGGTATTGTTGGCAAACTTATAATTTGAAATGCCAATCCCTAAACCAGTTACCAATTGGACATATTCTCCAATAATAGCAAAATCCTTTTCAAAAAGATTTAAATCAACCGCAATCGATTTGGCAAAATTTAAATCCAGAAAATCATAGTTGGCAGGTAGTTCTAGTGTATTTGATGAATTCAAAAAACCATTAACTCCAAATCCTATTCCTGCCCATGATTGATATTCACCTGCTTTATCTTTTTTGTCTTCCTTTTTCTTATCATCATCCTCAATAATATTGAGATTATATCCACCTATTTTCACATTCACTGTATCTTTTCCAACAATGGCATTCGCTTCACTTTTTCCTTTTCCTTTAAATACAGCAGCCCCGGTTACCTTTATATCATCTACAATTGGATCTCCATAAAAATTAAGTTTAGCTGCTCCTGATATCTCTCCACTAATTTCTTCACTGGCTGAAATTTCAGCATCACCTGCGCCACTGATATTAACAACAACTTTTCGTGTCTTAAATTCTCTTGCCTTTAAATCTGCAGCACCAATAAAATGAATGTAATGTGAATCTGCTTTACCAACCAATTTAATTTCCGATGCTCCCTCGATTTTAGTATTCATAGAATGTACATCCAGCATTAAATCAATAGTTGTTGTTCCTGAAGAAATCAAATCAAAATGATTAGCTGAAATTTGATTTAACGACTGAATCTTAACAACATCCTTAACTTCCAGAGAATTTAACTCTCTAAACATTAATTCAACTTGCCCTTCAAAACCAGGCATAGCTGATATTACTAAAATTTCATCTTGTTGCTCAACCTGAAGCTTATCAGTATGGTCAGTATTCTCAAGAACTAAGCGGTATTCATCACCTTGAGTGAGAATAACTTCAATATTTACTCCTTCAACTACTAATTTACTAAAAGGAGCAATTTCTCGCGCCATGTCCTGTACAATTTCTTCTTCTACAACTAAATTATCATTAGTTTGACCATATGATAATATGGAAAAGGAGATCAGACTTAATATGATTGTTACTTTTTTCATCTGTTTATAATTGTTTTTTAGTTGTCAGATGGAACTTGCATTATAATCATTTCCTTGTTTGTGGAAATTTTTACTCATGCTCGTTTCATATGTTTATAATTTCACTTATAAGACGTTTGAAAGCATAATTTTGTTACACTTAGGGTCTATTCTTTTTTAATGGAGTACTTATGCCCAAATTCGGACTTTGATAGGCTAATGCGACCAAATCTCCTTGCTCATTATATTCTTTATTCAACTGAATATCCTTATTAAACAATTTGCCAAATCCTCTCAAACCTGCATCAGCCAAATCCCAACCGCTTAGTTTTCTGTTATCATTGGCACTAACATCTTCATTTAATGCTTTTACTCTAAATTGTTTTGCTAAAAATTTGCTAACAGGAGTAGTCGAAGGTTCAGCATTAGCAATTTCTGTATAAGTAGCTTTTTCAATTCTATATTTTTTGTCATATTTTTCTTCAGATTCAACATGCTGTTGAACAGTTAGATTACCCTCCTGCTTCTGAATCTGCTGATTATCGATTTTTACGATATCACCCTTATTAATAAGATTTACATCTTGTTCAGCATTATTAGTTGAAGCCAATGAAGCTGAATGACTATTTCTTTCTAACACTTTCTCAGGCCATTCTATTTTTTCATTGCTGTTGAAAGACCATGATCTTGATTTTGGATTCTGCTTTTGAATATCCTGAAAAACAGCAAGTCCTGGGCTTGTTATAATGCTTTGTTTAATTGATGTTACATTTATCATTAAAATCAAAACAATTAAAATAGCTGCAATAGAAAGGACGTTTGCGTACTTATTTAGTGCAAATGACAAAGTAAATTGAACTCCTTTTTTTAAACTAAGCTTATCTTCAAAACGAATATTTGTATCTGCTTTCAATTTTGTCAATAGAAGATAATCGTAGTCTTTCTTAACTTCGACATTACTTTCAACTAACAGTTTGTATTTTTTTTCTTGATCAGAACTCAAATCCCCTTCCAGGTGTGCAATTAAAAACTCTTCTTGTGAAGAATAATGAGAAGGTATTAAATCATCTAATTCTTTTTTAAGACTTTTCTTGTCTTCAAAAACGATTGTTTCATCAACAGGCAACATTTCCAATTCAGCTAATTCCTCACTAATATCAGGATGGATTGCAAGGAAATGCTCAACTTTCACTTTATCAGCAGAAGTCAGGTTATTATCCAAATAATCGACTAACCATTCTTCGTAATTATTCCTGTTAATTTCTTTTTTCATTTTATATTAAAAGATCAATACTTTTCAATTTGCCTTTTAGAAAAACTCTGGCGCGATAAATATAAACTTTTACCTGGCTTTCATTCATACCTGTGATATCTGCAATTTCCTGATATGAATAACCTTCATAGTCCCGAAGTAAAATCACTGATTTCTGTTTTTCGGGTAACTTATTAATGGCTTCATTCAAAATTTCTTTTAAATCCGAATACTGATTAGTGTGTATCATATTACTTTGATCCAACTCATCAAAATCTGTCAAACGCTTGTCTCTTCTAATCATATCTATCATGGTACGGTATGCTGTAGTAAACAAATATGATTTCACTTTTTCTGCTGAAACTTCTTCGACCTTGTTCCATAGTTTGATGTATGTTTCCTGTACAATATCTTTTGCTTTATCCTCATCTTTAATGTTTTTGAGAATAAACCGATAAATATTATCAGAATACTGATCTACACTTTTATTATAGTCGGTTAAGGTCATTTCAAATTAAAAGTTCAATCCTAAGACGATTTTCAATAACAAAATGTTACAAGAAAATATAAATTTTTAAGAAAATGTCGAAAAAAGCAAATTTCATCACATAGAACGCATGATATCACGCTCTTTGATTGATTCCCTTTTATCATATAATTTTTTCCCTTTTGCCAGCGCAATTTCCATTTTGGCGAAACCCCGTTCATTTACAAACAATCGCTTGGCAATAATTGAAAATCCTTTTTCTTTGACTTTGGTATGCATTTTTCGCAATTCGCGATGGTTTAATAGTAATTTTCTTGTTCGAGCAGGTTCGTGATTAAAAATGTTTCCGTGCGAATATTCTGAAATATTCATGTTTTTAATAAAAAGCTCATTTTTCTCAAAAGCACAATGGGATTCTGCCAGGCTAGCTTTTCCTTGCCTGATAGACTTAATCTCAGTTCCCCTGAGTTGTATTCCTGCGATATAAGTATCAAATAACATATACTCATAACCGGCTTTTTTATTTTTAATGTTAATTACATTCATAATTCAGTAATACAAAGGTAAAAACAACAATTTCAATAAAATCACGTTTTAAGAATAACTGTTATAACTTTGTTTTTGTTTAACAAAACAATGTATGAAAAAGAAAAGACAATATCAAAAAACAATCGCATTTGCTTTAGCTTTTGGGATTATTTTTGTCTGCTCATCTTGCCGTAGAGATCATTGCCCTTGCCATGGGATTAACATATTACAAACTATTAATAATATCACTGTTGGTAAAACTTTTTAGTATTTGCTTATTTTAGGTATTATTTTTGAGAAAAAATTGACGTGAAAAAATTTATTATCATATTAGCAACACTCCTTACAATAATTGTATTAAATGCTTGCCAACAAGACATGTGCCCAATGATGGACGCAGGTGAATCGAGTGAACTGGTTAGTGCGGAATAATACAGAATGTAAGTAATCCATGAAGTTAGTAATTATCCTTATACTGTCGTTGGTATTATTGGTTCATCATGCACCTGCTCAGGATAATGACATCAATGAGTTTACAACCCTTAAATACGACAATGCCTTAAACTTTGGCCCCTTGCTTCATACAAATGGATTGGGTATAAATTTTAAGTATCTGAAATCATTAACTGTTAACTCAAACTTAGTTTTTAGTTTGGATATTCATAATATGAAACATCCCAAGGAAACCAAAGTTGTTAATCCAATTTATGACGATGCTAAGCGATATGTATATGGAAGAATTAATACGGCATTTCCAATAAATGCTGGAATTGGAAGTCAGTTTATTATTGCTGACAAAGAACGATTATCAGGGATTCGTTTAAGTGGAAACTTTGTTTTAGGCACCACCCTTACACTATTAAAGCCTGAGTTTTTAGAAATAATTTATTATGATGAAGATATAGAACGTTTTTTTTACATTGATGAAAAATATGATCCGAGCAATGCACATCATGTTAATCAGGCAAATACAAAGGGTGGAACATCATTTTTCACTGGTTTTAATGAATTAAATGCAACTATAGGACTCTTTGGAAAAGCATACCTAACCTTTGAATGGAACGAGTCAGATGATCTTTTTCAAGCTTTGGAAACAGGGATTATGGTACATGCCTATCCTGAATCACTACCCTTAATGGCCTTTATTGACAATAAATTTGTACTCATTAATCTTTTTGCCAACATATCTATAGGAAGACGCTGGTAGTGACTGATTTCGACATCCAAGCTAATTTGCACTAATTTTAAGATATTCAAAGACATGTCGAATAATACAGACCGTAAAATAAATAGAAAACCTTCTTGGATGAAAGTTGAATTTCCAAAAGGAAAAGAATATATAAAACTCAAAAAACTTGTTGAAAAAAATCAATTAGCAACCATATGTCAAAGTGGTAATTGTCCGAATATGGGCGAATGCTGGAATGCAGGTACAGCTACTTTTTTGATTTTAGGAATTAATTGCAGTCGTAATTGTACATTTTGTGATGTAATGCCCGGTAATCTTTTACCCCCAGATCTGCTCGAACCAGTAAAAGTAGCTGAAACGATAAAGCAAATGAATCTTAAACATTGCGTTATTACTTCTGTTACACGTGATGATTTGGAAGACAAAGGGGCTGCATTTTGGGCTGAAACAATAAAAACAATTAAAAAGAAAAATCCAGAAATTACCATGGAGGTTCTTATTCCAGACATGAGAGATGACCTACAGGCTTTGTTAAAAATTGCAAATGAAAAACCTGAAATTATTTCGCATAATGTGGAAACAGTAAAACGACTATATGGAGATGTAAGACCTCAGGCAAACTATGACAGAAGTCTAAGACAGATTAAAGCGACAAAAAACTTAGGTATAAGATCTAAATCAGGCTTTATGTTGGGATTAGGCGAAAACGAAAACGAGGTAATTGAATTACTTCATCACCTTCATGATCATGAGTGTGATGTAGTTACGATTGGTCAATATTTACCCCCTTCAGCTGAACATTATCCATTAGTTGAATATGTTCATCCTGATAAATTTAGTTTTTTTAAAGAATATGGATTAAAGATTGGTATTGAACAAATTGAATCATCCCCTCTGGTTCGCTCATCCTATCATTCTGAACAACAACTGTAATAACTTGCTGAGTACCTTAAGCAAGATTAATAAGTTTGCATACTTAATTACTAATTGTTACTTGATTATTAAAACTTTACTGTATAATTTTACCAGAAATTTTATATTTGTTTGCGAATGCGATTTAGCTTGAATTCGTGAATGAGAGTTTAATCAAATTGTTTATTTACATAGGATAAAAGGTATATAGTATTATCTTTGTTCTTCAAAAAATTTAACGAATTTTAAAGTATTCTTATGAAAAAGAAAAGTTTACTTCTCAGTGGTTTAGTTATTCTGTCAATAGTTACTGTTTTCAGTCTCTACAATTCTTCAAACAAGCAGAATGATCTCGACAATCTGGATATTTCTTTTGCTGGGAAAAAAGGCAAAGATTTTAAAGGTGCAGCTGAGTATTATCAAATGATCAAAGCAGATCCTAGAACGGGAGAAATTGATCCCTCATTAGTTGAACAAGCTTTTAACCAAGCTGACAAACTATCAAATTACAGAGCTGACCCATTGCTTGATTGGATTAGTCGTGGCCCTGACAATAAAGGTGGCCGTATTCGCGGATTTGTTGTTGACAACCAAAATCAAAATATACTTTATGCCAGTGGCGTTTCAGGTGGTATATATAAATCAATAAATGGTGGTAAAAGTTGGGTTCGCAAATCATATTCTGCTATTGCAGGTGGATTAATTGTTTCTTGTATGACACAGGCAACAGATGGAACACTTTATTTTGGAACAGGTGAAGGCTACTTTAATGCCATGAGTGGTCCAAATGGAGATTTGACTTCTGGAAGTCGTGGTGGTGGTGTTTATACCTCAACCGACCGTGGCGAAAGTTGGGAATTAGTAACTTCAACTGATCCGTTTAAAGCCAATAATTCAAGATGGTTAAATGTCCAATCTATTAAAGTTGATCCGACCAATAACGATTTAATTTATGCTGCTACTTATTCTGGTATGATGAAATCAACCGATGGTGGCGACAGTTGGGACAGGTTAACCATGCCTGGTGGAACAACTGCTCATATTTTTATTGACATAGCCATGTCCTCTGATGGTAAATCAGTATTTGCGGCATCTTATTCTTCTGGCAGATGTAAATTATTTCGTTCTGTAAATGGAGCCGCATTTTTACAAATTGCTCCATCAGTTGTTGAAATTTCTAATTCAACTCGTCTGACACTGGCAATTGCAGAATCAAATAATAATGTTATCTATGTAGCTTCTGCATCAAATGGAACATCTCCATATCCTGGCACTCACTCATTTGGAGGATTGTATAAATCGGCTGACAATGGTGACACTTGGTCGCAAGTTGTAGCCGGACATAGTGAAGCCGAACCTTTTGGAAGATCAGGACAATATCAAGGTCAATACGACAATTGTGTTGCTGTTGATCCAACTGATGAAAACCGTGTGTATGTTGGTGGAGTTGAGTATTATTCATTATATAATGGTCAATGGTATAAAGTTGCCAGTACTGAAGAGTATATTGATGCAGAGGGAATGTATAAAAACCCTATGTTTATTCATGCTGATAAACACAATATTGTTTTCGATACGAAATCATCTCCCAAAAAAATGTATGTAATGACAGATGGAGGTGTATTTGTATCAAACGATTTCGTTGGTAAGAAATATCCTACTTTCAAGGGAATTAATCTTTATTTGCATACAACTCAGTTTTATGGAATAGCTGTTCATCCAAGAGGAGATATTGTTGGAGGAACTCAGGATCAAAGTTCTATACGTATTGAATATGATGGTTTAACTGGTAATAGCGGAAAAGAAATCCTTGGTGGAGATGGTTTTTATACTGAAATCTCACGTTTTAATCCTGACATCTATTTTTATGAAGCCCAAAATGCTGTTTGTTATCGTTCAAAAAGCAGAGGCGATTCAAGAGAAGGTTTTACATATAATCCTGAAGATAATTCGTATTATTTTGACCAAGCTTACTATTTCAATTCACCATTTAGATTATGGGAAGATATGGAATGGCAAACTTTCCAAGACACTACAGGAGCAAATTATGATTCCTTGGTTCATATATCAAAATTCTTTTTTGCTGCAAGTCAAGGTATTTGGATGACAGAACAAGCTGTTGATTTTAATGCTGACTCCGTAAAGTGGTTTAACATTTCCAAAGGTATGAGCGGTCAAGTAGTTTCCATGGAATATTCATCCGATGGTGATGCCTTATTTGTTGGAACAAAAAGCTGGAATAATGGAAAATTATATCGTATTTCAGGTTTAAAAGGGAAAAAAATATGGTTCGATATTAATGGCGATTTTGATCCCGATAACTTCGGCATAAGTACAGATGAAATTGCCAACTTTGCATTTCGCTCTGTGTGTGGAATTGGCGTTTCACCTAGTGACGATAATACCATTTCTGTTGCTTTAGGAAATTATGTGAATGGTTACGACCATGTATACTTGACAAATAATGCACTCGATTCTGCTCAACATGTTAGTTTCACCTCAATTCATGGCAATTTACCTAACATGCCTGTTTTTGATGTTGCTTTTAATTCACAATCAAGCAATCAGGATACAATCATTATTGCTTCTGAATTAGGAGTTTATGCAACAACCAATGGTGGAGCAAGCTGGACAGAAGAAAACAATGGTCTTGACAGATCACCTGTATTTATGATCCGCCAACACAAAAAACATCCATGGAGTGAAGGATATTCATTTTTCGTTGCTACTCATGGTATGGGTATTTTTGAAACCAATTCCTTATGGAGTAGTAGTGTTAAGGAAACCAAACCTGCTATCAAGGAAAAAATATCTATTTTCCCCAATCCTGTCAAGGATTATATGAATATTAAATTCATATTAAGTGATTCCAAAGACTTGGAAGGAGAAATATTTAACATGAATGGCAGTATGGTAAAGAAGATTTCTTTCCAAAACACCTCCTTTGGTGAAAATGTTTTTCAAGTAAATACATCTGGATTAAAACGAGGCACCTACCTTATCAGATTACAAGGAGAAGGAACTCAATTAATTGGAAGATTCTTAGTAGTTGACTAAAATTCAAATTTATATTTTAAAAAGCCAGGCATTATTGTCTGGCTTTTTTTTTGTCTTAATTCAAGAAATCATCAAATTACAACCCCTGATATCTGAGGAATCTGCACGACCATTGACTAAAAACTCTTGTTCAGATATTTTTCGACCAAGGTCTTGAGTAGCAATAAATGCACAACTATCAATATTGGCTAAATCAATAATATTGATACATCCATTTTCAAAGTTATTAATTAAGGATAAAGGGTCTCTTTGATCTCGAATAAATACTTTCATGCCGGGTGCACACGAAAAGATGCCATTTGACTGAGAATAAGCCTGAGACAATAATTCTGTCATTCCATATTCCGAATGTATATTCTCTACTGCGAATTGATTACACAATAAGCTATGTAGTTCATCTCTTGTAATTTCGGTTCTCCTACCCTTCATACCTCCGGTCTCCATAACGATATTATTCCCAATATCAATTTGAAACTTCTCTGCAAAATCCATGAGAGCAAAGCTCACCCCCAATAGTATAAACTTCTTTTGAGCATTAATTAGTTTTTGTATGCTAAGAGCCAAGTCATCAAAATTATCCAAATAAAAACCACTTTCAAGCTGATTAGACGATTGGATCATTTCTTTAACCATATAGACTAATGATGATCCTTCTCTCTCTAAATATGAAGGTAAAAGTGCTAAAATTACATAGTCTGACAAATCACCATAAAAATGATTAAATATTCGAAAAGAATTATTTCTGTATTGTAACAGATCAGATAAATAGTGCTTGGATGTTTGCATTCCGCTTGTACCACTGCTACTAAAAACTATTTCAGGGGTGTATTTTCCAGAACGTATTTCATGCGTTTTGAAAAATTCAATAGGAAGAAATGGAATTTGTTCAACAGTAATAATATCAGCCATGTTAAGGCCTAAATATTGCACATAGTTGCGATACACAACATTAGCTGAATATTGATAATTAAAGAGCTCAATAGCAAGTTGCTCAAAGTTTTCTTCATTCGCTAAAAATAACTTATTTTTAAACTTATTTTTAAAATCCATCCTGTTGGTTAAGAATGTTCAAAATTAAGAGTTCATATATAATTTCTGCCCTTCTGCTTGTTTTATTATTAAACTCCTGCGAAAAAGAACCTGAGTTTAGTATTATTCCTGAAATTGAATTTGTAGAATTCATCCAGTATAAAAATGATTTTGGCAAAGACACCGCTTTAAAATTAGTGATTAGCTATACTGATGGTGATGGCGATTTAGGTCTTGAACAAGGTGACACATTATCTCCTTTTAACCAAGGAAGCCTGTATCATTCATGCATGTATATCTACTATTATGAATATGTCGATAGTCAATTTGTTGAAGTAAGACCTGAAATTGGAGGCATCCCAATTGGTGATACCATACGTTTCCCTTACCGTTTCAGAAATCTGACACCTGAAACACCAAATAAAACGATAATAGGTGAAATTGCCTGGCATACAAATCTCATTCAGCCACAAAAAAATAGTTTAATAAAGTTTAAGATATTTATCTTTGATAGAGCGCTTCATAAAAGTAACGAAATAGAAACACCAGAAATATTCTATAATTATTAGTCAATGAACAGAACCCAAATAATTGAGGAAATCCGCAAGAAAAAATCTTTTTTATGCGTTGGTTTAGATACAGATATTAATAAAATACCTGCGCAATTGCTAACAGCTGAAGATCCTATTTTTGAATTCAACAAGGGAGTTATAGATGCCACACATCCCTATACTGTTTCCTATAAATTAAATTTGGCATTTTATGAGAGCATGGGTTCCAAAGGTTGGGATAGTCTGGAAAAAACAGTCAATTATATCCCTGAAAATATTTTCAAAATTGCTGATGCTAAAAGAGGGGATATTGGAAATACATCAAAACAGTATGCGAAAACTTTTTTCGAAACCTATAATTTCGATGCTATTACTGTTTCACCCTATATGGGAAGCGATTCAATAGGCCCATTTCTGGAATTTGAAAATAAATGGGTAATCATATTAGCATTAACCTCTAACAAGGGTTCTAAAGATTTTCAAATGCTAAAAACTGATGATGAGTATCTGTACGAAAAAGTTTTCAGAACTAGTTCAGAATGGGGGCACAAGGGAAATATAATGTATGTAGTAGGTGCCACACATCCCGAAGCATTTGGATCTATCCGAAAAATCATTCCTGATCATTTTATGTTAATTCCTGGTGTTGGAGCACAAGGAGGTAGCGTTCAGGATATTGCTAAATTTGCGTTAAACGCAGAGACAGGCGTATTAGTAAATGTATCGAGAGCGGTAATTTATCCCGGAAATGATGCTGACTTTCCAAACAATATTAAAGTTGCTGCCCAAAATTATCAGCAGCACATGGCTGAGTTTATTAAATAATCTCAATAAATGTCTTTCTTTCGGACTGATAAAAAATGAAAGAAGAATTACTCCATTTTATATGGAAATATCAGCTATTCACCTCAACTGATCTTCAAACTGATCAGGGTGAGTTAATTCAGGTAATTCATCAAGGCTATTTAAATGATGATGCAGGTCCAGATTTTAGTCAGGCCAGAATAAAAATAGGAGAAACAACCTGGATTGGAAATGTAGAGATTCATATTCATTCTTCTGATTGGTTCAAACACCAGCATCATACCGATTCTGCCTATAAAAGTGTCATTCTCCATGTTGTTTTTGAAAATGACAGATCCAATAAGGAAGAACTTCATTGTCCTACACTTTCAATTTCCAAACAGATTGATCATTCCTTATTTGAGCACTATCAAAGTTTGATGCAAAGCAAATTGTGGATACCTTGTTTATCGCAAATTCATGAGGTTGATACTATTACAAAAGCTTCCTGGCAAAACCGATTAATGGTTATACGCCTTGAGAAAAGATATCTTCAAATCCAAAAGATGTTGGAGAATAACGAATCCGATTGGCAACAGACATTTTTTGAGCATTTGGCCAGATCATTTGGATTTAAAGTAAATGCAGATGCATTTGAAAATCTGGCAAAAAACACTCCCCTAAAACTATTTGCTTGGCATAAAAACAACCTTCTTCAAATTGAAGCCATCTTATTTGGACAATCTGGATTATTACCGAAAAATGCACAAGATGACTATACAATATCATTAACCAAGGAGTATGACTTTCTGAAGACAAAATATAAGCTTACTCCAATAGCAAAACAAAACTGGAAATTTGCTCGGATGCGTCCATCAAATTTCCCAACCATTCGTTTATCTCAATTGGCAAACTTACTTTTTAAATCTTCGGCACTTTTTTCCAAAATAATAGAGATTGAGGACTTGAACGAACTAACTAGTCTGTTTCAAACAGAAGCCTCCTATTATTGGTCAGATCATTTTCAATTCGATCAGACCTCCACAATTAAAAGAAGGAAAAAACTGGGAGCATCATCTATCAATACTTTACTGATAAATACGGTTATCCCATTTTTGTTTGCTTATGGCAAGGAGAAAAACTTAACTAAGTTGCAAGAAAGATCCATTGATTTTATTGAAAAGCTAAAACCTGAGCAAAACAATATCACTAACAAAATGCTAGAAATTGGTTTCAAGAACGATCATGCAGCACATTCTCAGGCACTCATAGAATTGCACACTAGTTTCTGCAAGAATAAGAAATGTCTGAATTGCAATATTGGCACTTCTTTGCTAAGAAAGCAAAAACATTAAGCAAGAACAAATTTTAATGATTTCGTAAAGCTCCCATATTTGAAACCTATTAGGTCGATAAAGACCTATTAGGTTGGAATTACATGATTTTGGGTTTACAGGTTTATTCTATTTGAGTTTGGGAAATGCTGTTCACGCTCGATTGTATCGAGTGTGACAAACTTGTTGCATTTAAACAGTAGTACTTGCAAACGCATTGCAAATGCGCTTGAACAGTGGAGCTTTACGTTACAAAAATAAAAAGGTCCAAGAAGAATCTTGAACCAGTTTTTGTTTTTACATACTTGACCTGATTGAAGCAAAAACACTGAGAAAAAACAAATGTTAATGATTTCTTACAGCTCCCATATTTGAAACCTATTAGGTCGATAAAGACCTATTAGGTTGGAATTACATGATTTTGGGTTTACAGGTTTGTTCTATTTGAGTTTGGGAAATGCTGTTTACGCTCGATTGTATCGAGTTTGACAAACTTTTTGCATTTAAACAGTAGTACTTGCAAACGCATTGCAAATGCGCTTGAACATTAGAGCTTTACGTTACAAAAACAAAAAGGTCCAAGAGGAATCTTGAACCAGTTTTTGTTTTTACATACTTGACCTGATTGAAGCAAAAACACTGAGAAAAAACAAATGTTAATGATTTCTTACAGCTCCCTATTTGAAACCTATTAGGTCGATAAAGACCTATTAGGTTGAAATTACAAAGACTACGGATAGGTTTGCGTAGTATTATTTTTATTCCCGGACATTCACATTGCAAACTCTCCCATCGATCAAATCAGTTTCCAACCAGTCGGGATCCATGTTTAAAAAGTGTTTGGAGGGTGTAAATTAAACTCTGTCCAAAATCGTAAATTTGATTATGGATCAGAACTATTTAGACAATTTAGAAGAAAAAGCGCTAGAACAGTTTAAGA
>JABINZ010000116.1 GCA_018698135.1 Bacteroidota bacterium | reverse complement strand
TATTTTAAATTCGATGAAAAATGATAATAGTAATTTACTCGAAGGTACATTAATTAATTAGGATGATAAAGAGCAGAATCTGACCAAAAATATTGACAGAAGCAGGACAAAACAGAGTATTATAATTCCTTAGACAACATACATAACAATCCTTTAAACTCGCATTGGATTTTTAGTGCATCAGGCCGTTGTCGTATTCGTAGCTACCATTTCATTCAAGCTACGAATAACTGGATGTAGTTCAACCTGTAGTTCATTCTGGGTACTACGTACCAAATGAACTCCTATTTATTACCAGTAGTATTTCTTTTATTATATATCAAGTGATAATTTCAAATTCCCTCCTAATCCTTCTCTAATTATTCTCATTAAAGTCGAAAGTCGAATATCACTTGCATTATTTTCAATCCGCGAAATGTAATTTTTCGTTGTTCCAACTTTATCAGCCAACTCTTTTTGAGTCATATGTTGTCTCTTACGAGCCTCTTGAATTAAAGCACCAATTCTGAAAGTTTCAAATTCCTCTTCAAATTTTTCTCGACTTTCAGTTCCAGTTTTTCCATAATTCTCATCTAGATGTGATTCGAATGATTTAATATTTTTACTTGTTTTCATAATATTCTTTTTTAAGTTTTTCAGCTCGCTTGATTTCGGATTTTGGTGTCTTACGATCCTTCTTCTGAAATCCAGTTAATAATATTATCAAGTTACCTTTATCAAAAAAACAAAATATTCTAAATATTCCATTTGATGCTGAAACTCTAATTTCCCAAAGTCCCTCAGAATTAGTTAGATGTTTTAGATATTTTTCTGGAACAATTTTAATAGTTTGTATCAAAAGGATTGTCCAGTCTATCTTTTTCCTTACAACCAAAGACTGTTTTTTGTAAAATTCAGTAAAAAAATCTTTATAAATCCTTACGTTTCTTATAAATTCACTCAATTGATTTTTATTTAAACCCAAAACAAAGTTACCTAATTAGGCAACTTCTCCCAAATTTATCTCAAATTATATTTTGAAAACGGAAATTCAATATTACTGGTAACTACTGAGTATACACTATCACCAGCACTTAGTCAGCAATATATACCGACTATATGCCACATTAAACAATTAGTATAAATTTGATGAATAATGATAATAGCAATTTACTCGAAGGTACAATTAATTAATCAGTATTTTAAATAGCAGAGTCTGACTAAAAACATTGAAAGAAGCAGGACAAAACTGAGTATTTTTTTTCAGACAACTTAGATAACAATCCTTTAAACTCGCATTGGATTTTTAGTGCATCAGGCCGTTGTCGTATTCGTAGCTACCATTTCATTCAAGCTACGAATAACTGGGGCAGGACAAAACAGAGTATTATAATTCCTTAGACAACATACATAACAATCCTTTGAACTTGAATGAGGTTTTTAGTGCATCAGGCTGTTGTCGTATTCGTAGCTACCATTTCATTCAAGCTACGAATAACTGGGCACTTAACTTTCTGTAAAGTACTAAGTTCAATACGTCCAAAAGCCTTGATTTTACTACTATTTCGCCTATTTTTTATATACATTGTTGGCAATAGTTATTTTTTTGTTAACCATTTTTGACTATCAATATTATTTAATTGAGTTTTTAAAACTCCTCCTCGCATTCCAATGTAAATATCTGAACCTTTTATTAAAATAGAATTTGGGTATAAATAAATCCACCAAAACCCTTCTTTCACAAGGGTTTCTATTTCAAAGTCTTTATTAACTTTCAAAAGTCCTTTTGAAGTTACAATTAAAAACTCATTGTCTTTTGTTAATGTAGTTGCATAAGGTGCGTTTGGTAAATCAACTTTCTTTTTAACATTCCATTTATCGTTTTTTCTCTCAACTTGGAATATTTGTCCATCAGACATTGATAAATGCGCTAAACCTTCTGTCACATAGATTTGTCCATTGATTTCAAAAAGATTCTTAATATTTCCACTCGTAATCTTTTCGTACTCAGTTCCTTTTTCATTAAACCAAAATAAATTACCTCCCCATTCTCCTTTATCAAAACCAACCAACCAACCAACCAACCATTATCAATTTTAAGATTAACTTGTCTTCCTCCAAATGAAAATCTATCATCTTCTTTTGGTATTATCTTGAAAGGTAATTCGGTTCCTTTTACTTTTCGGTATTCATAATCTCTATATTCAACCTTATTTTCAGAGTTCAGGTACACTTCAAACTCTTCATTAGAATGATTAAGTTTCTGAGCTTGTTCTTTTGTAGGTGGCTTACCAATTTTTAACTCTTCAATCGGATTTCCAATTATCAAAAATGTTCCAAAAATAAATATTGATATTAGCTTCATCATTTTCTAATTATTACCAACTACTGACTATACACTATCACCAGCACTTATTCAGCAATATATACCGACTATATGCCACATTAAACAATTAGTATAAATTTGATGAATAATGATAATAGCAATTTACTCGAAGGTACAATTAATTAATCAGTATTTTAAATAGCAGAGTCTGACTAAAAACATTGACAGAAGCAGGACAAAACTGAGTATTTTTTTTCAGACAACTTAGATAACAATCCTTTAAACTCGCATTGGATTTTTAGTGCATCAGGCTGTGTCGTATTCGTAGCTACCATTTCATTCAAGCTACGAATAACTGGGTACTACGTACCAAATGAACTCCTATTTATTGGCAAACGTTTTATTTTTTTGTTAACGAACCAATTACCGTTCTAAAATTATTATCAGCAATTTTATCAAATTCTGGATCTCTAGCTACTTTATGATAAGTTCCCCAACTTACTTTTTTCGCATCTATTGCATCTATTTTTTCTTGCATATCTTCAGGAAAGTCTTCTAGGTTGGGAATTAACTTTTCGATGACAGGATGATCATTATATACTAAAATATTATTTCCTGAACTTACATTGTCCAGATCAAAATTTGGGAAAGTAAGTATGTTAAGTGTATCATTACTAATGCTTGATATTACGATGGCATGAGTGTAAAATTGGTCTTGTGATTTTTTATTTAGTGGTCCTCGACTATAATATATCACAGATACTTCTTCATTGTCTTCTAGACCATTTTCAATGATATTAAACTTATCAATTTCCCAAAATCTATATTTTTTTGTGCAACCAAGGATGATAAGTAGTAAAAGTAATGTGTAAAGTATTTTCTTCATTTTATTTCTATTAATGTTTGCCAACTACTGACTATACAAATTCACTAGCACTTAGTCAGCAACAATTACCGACTATATGCCACAATAAACAATTAGTATAAATTCGATGAATAATGATAATAGCAATTTACTCGAAGGTACATTAATTAATTAGTACCAATTATCCTAACTACTGAAAAAAATGAATAATTATATTAGAACTAATAGCCTTACCATCATTTACCAGCTGGGGTATTAAAATTTCTTAGACAACTTACATAACAATCCTTTAAACCCGCATTGGATTTTTAGGGCATCAGGCTGTTGTCGTATTCGTAGCTACCATTTCATTCAAGCTACAAATAACTGGGTACTACGTACCAAATGAACTCCTATTTATTAGGCTACGTTTTTAATTATATAAAAATCTAAAATTATCATAATCAAGTAAAAACCCAAATAATGCAAGTACAAGCGAAATGAATATTGATAAGGCTAATATTTTATTTGAAACTAATAAGTGACGATACTTAAAAATTGACATCATAATATAATTTATTGTCAATCTTACTAAAACAAATGCAACAATTAAATCTAAAGGAAAATATCCGATTGGAGGAATATATCCATAATCAAAAAATGTAAAAATTAAACACCATATTGTGTATAAAATAATAAATATTGGTAGTGAAAATAATAGCTTGCTATTCAAACGTGGCTTCATAAAAAGAAACACTCCTATTATTAAAAAATAGATTCCAATTATTAATTGTTTGAAGTAAATATCAAATTGTGTTTCTGGGATAAGACAAAGTAAAATTCTGTTTGGATTTGCCATACCTATAATTGCATTTATTGAATCATAAATAAAAAAGGAACCAATTAAAATCCATAATAACTTGATGAATGTTGTTAAATATTTCTTCATTTTAAATGTAGCCTAAGTACTGACTATCCATAATCACCAGCACTTAGTCAGCAACATTTACCGACTATATGCCAGAATAAACAATTAGTATAAATTCGATGAATAATGATAATAGTAATTTACTCGAAGGTACATTAATTAATTAGTACCAATTAGCCTAACTACTGAAATAAAAAGAATAATTATACTAGAATTAATAGCCTTACCATCGTTTACCAGCTGGCATGATCGATATTGGCATCCAGAATGCTTACAGCGTCTTTTTTGATTTCAAATAAGCTGCAATAACACTGATCGCTACATTGCCAATGATCACAAACATATTCATCGCCATCCAATAAAAACAAGCTATATTTTCCTTCAGGCAGCATTACTTCGTAGCTTCCATCTTCATTTGATTGAGTTTTTGCAACGACCAATTTTTTTTGATAATGTTCCGAAGGATGGGTAATAACAACTGTGGTTGCTATGGGTTTTGGCTCACAAGGTGGTTTATTTGGTGCGGGCATACAATTGCCTTCATAAATTCCAATTGTTCCTTTTAATGTTCCTTTTGCAAAAAAATTGAATTTATCGCAAGAAACAAATAAAGTGATACTGAAGATGATGATGATTAGTTTTTTCATATAAATGATATAAATGAATTAAATTTCTTTTAAACTTTTAATACACCACGAAATCCTCTTGCAGCATAATAAGAAGGAGCACCATTGTGATACACGAATACTTGTCCATAGCGGAAATCAGCAAAAAGAGCACCACCTAGTTTTCTGATTTCAGCAGGTGTTTTTACCCAGCTCGATGTTTTTGTATCAAATTCTCCAACTTGTTGTAAGGCTCGGTATTCTTCTTCTGATAAAAGTTCAATACCCATGGCTGCAGCCATATCCAGCGCACTGTTATCCGGCTTATGTTGCTTCCTCGACTCGAGTGCTTCACGGTCATAACAAACACTTCTGCGGCCTGCTGGACTTTCCGCTGAACAATCGCAAAAAACGTATTCGCCAGTTTTTTCATCCAAGCCAATCACATCTGGTTCGCCTCCACTTCTTTCCATTTCATGAAGCGACCAAAGTTTTTCTGCTAACGATTCCAAATTCAGCTTGGACTGTATATCAACCCATTCAAGGCTTTTATGCCGTTTCATATTTTGTTCAAAACGACCTTTTAAGATATTAAGCAGTTCAACAGCTTGTTTGGCTGATAAGGTTTTATTATTTTCCATGCATAATAAAGAGTTTATTGTTTGCAAAATTACACAAAACAATCCAACATGCTGACTTGGGATCAGTTTGCGAACTAGTCTGTGCTGGTTTTTTATCATAAATTTCATTGATGGTAGCCAACATCGTTTTTCTCAGTACAGATTTTTAGCTAATCGAAACCCCAGATCATCAATTTTAAATGCTGTCGGATGACTCCTTCTTCGATTTGTAGCTAAACACCCTCTTTCCTCATCATTCCATCCTCCTCCCCGAAAAATACGATAAGTGCCATAAACAGTCTCATCATATTTATCGGAACACCATTCCCACACATTTCCCAACATATCATACAAGCCCCAATTGTTTGCTTCTTTACTGCCTATATCATGAGTATGACCATTTGCATTTAGTTTATACCAGGCAATTTTATCGGTATCACCATATCTTATGTCGGCACTACCCGCTTTACAGGCATATTCCCATTCAGCTTCTGAAGGAAGTCTATAACCATTTGCAGTAGTGTCAATTATGAAATCATCCAATTCATCATCCACTTTGTAATAGGGAGTCAATCCCAATTTGCCTGATAGTAAATTACAAAACTTAACGGAATCTAACCAGGATACACATTCTACTGGTTTATTTTTACCTTTAGATGCAGAAGGATTCTGCTGAGTTATCAACTCATACAACTCCTGTGTTACTAAATATTTTGATAGTAAAAATGGCTGGATAATCACTTTCCACTTCTCATTAATCCGATCGTCTCTCAATACAATTTCGCCTTTCGGAATTTCCACCATCATCTCATTTATGCTGTCTATTCCGTTAATATATTCACTCTCTTTCATTCTCTTCTTTCTCCTATCATATTCTATCGTCTACCACATATAGCATGTGATGATTTAGTATAAGTAACTATTCAATTTTCAAATGACTAAAATTGGCCGGATGATCCGAAGTCCAGTTTATTGTATCATACAAACTACCAATTTGGCCAACACTGAAATTTGCTTCACTATAAAAAATTCTGTCACCAGCATGTAAAAATGTTGAATCAGAATCTTTCAATCCTATGACATCAAGTGCTTCAGCTAATTGAATCAATCCGAATTGCGGATTAAAATCGCCCATAAGAATGCAGGGCTCCGATATTGTTTTCAGGTAGTTTATGGTGTTTATCAAGCCATTATTGTATTCTGTGGAAGTTAAGCCAAAGTGCAAGCTAATAACATGAATTGCTAATGAGTCGTTAATCTTTAATCGTACATCCAATATGCTCCGCTTTGCCCATTTATTAAGATAGGATACTTGAATATTGTTTATCTCAATAATTTCATATTTGCTTAGAATGGCATTTCCCCATTCGCCATGAACAGGATATATTCCCATAGGATCGTTATAGCCATGAGAACCAAATGCAAAATTCATATGCAACTTATCAGCTAAAGCTTCAACATAATCTTCTATGGCTGTATTATACCTATTCAGGGGAACTTCCTGTAGGGCAATTATCACAGGATTAATGCTATCAATAATCTGAACTATATTATCCAGTTGTTCATTTGTCCCTCCTACTTCGTCTGCATTCCAAGGGTCTTGAAACGCTTTAAATCCCAACTGAATATTGTAAGTCAAACAGATCATTTCAGAATCTGATTGATAATTGGTTACTCCATTTTCAAAATAGCTTGATCTATCATTTTCGTAATCATAGGGATCTTTGCTACAAGCTTGCAGCAGTATTATGAGCCAAATTAAATGGATTGGTATTGCTTTCATGTCACCAAAAATAAGCTTAGCTTTTGCGTTTTTGCACAATGAAATAAAAACAGCTTTGTTGTTACTATTCTATTCATATTTTGATTCAATTACAATGGCAATGCACTGTTAATCCATAAAATAAATTGGACTATGTTTATTATTTTGGTTCAAGACTCATCACATAATCATAACTTTCATCAAGCAATTTTGCTACATGATTCAAATCATTCAGCATTTCATGTGAAATCAAAATGTATCCACGCATGATGGCGTTATAGGATTTATAAATAGTTGTGTGGTATACTTCCAAATATTTTTTCTGTACATCTTTTGAAAATCTAATTCCTATTTCGCCTGCTTTATTAAACAGCGAAAACATATGTCCATTGGCTGAAGTATAAGGCATTGTTTTTCCTTTCCGTTCGAAACGAGGACACATGGAAACTAATTCGTCATAAATAGCTAATTGTTTTTCCCTCATATTAAGTGGTTTTAAAAATTACTATCCAAGTTGTCTACTATAGGCTACCAAAAGAGTTTATCATCTGAACTTATAATCTCTTAGAGATTTTTATGTTTCCAAAACAAATCGCGAGCTTGCTCACTGAGCTTCTCCTTTGGAAAAAATAAGACCTGTTTATTATCCAATGTCACAAAAAAGTATTTTTTATTTTCCTGCATTCTGTTTCTTTTCAAATCAATGCTTCCTTCTTTGATACGATCTTTTATGAGTAAAGCCTGATCTTTAAATTGAAAAGAAAAAGATTCATCCTTGGCTTTCATAGCCCAAACCATAATTAATGGCTTGATGGTATAAAAAACACCGTAAGCTAAAATAAAACCGATGATAAAAACATTGACTTTTTCACCGTATTTATAAAACAAAAGCATACTGACAACGGCTAATGTAGGCCCCATATACAATCTCATCAAACGAACTATTTTTTTAGGCGTGTCGAAATAAGTGAAGATGTAAAATTGATTGTACTCCCTTTTTGTGATTGTTATCTTCATGAGGTTTGAATTGTGCTTTGTGTTTGAACAGTAAATATACTAAGACAATCGAAAAAATATCTATTAAATATAGCTTTAATAAGATTGCATAGCCATATTTCGATTAGTGTATTCGCTTCTAAAAAAATTACGTTTTTTTTCAAAAAAAATTTTGACAACTAAAAAACGGTTGTATATTTGTCCTCGAAGAGAAGAGTAGTTTTTTGATGAGTTTAGGTAAGACGCCCGTCTTCCTAAACTCATTTTTTTTGATCTATTTTTCATACTCACTCCAACCCATACCATAACATCCTTATTATTGGCTAAATTGAGCTTTTAATTTCCCTTGTTGTGAATAATAAAAAAGACTATTTCCATTTTAAGCAATTCAGTTTGCGTCAGACATCAAGTGCCATGAAAGTAGGAATTGATGGCATATTGCTAGCTGGCTGGACAAATGCTATTGCTTGTCAATACATTTTAGATGTGGGAACTGGAACAGGATTATTGGCTTTGTTATTAGCTCAAAAATCGACCGCACAAATTGATGCTATAGAAATAAACAAGCAAGCATATCTAGAAGCTTCTTACAATATATCAGAATCAGCATGGAGTTCCAGACTTCAACTTTTTCATACTTCATTTCAAGATTATGTAAAGAATTGTTTTCAGCTTTATGATTTGATTATTTCCAATCCGCCATTTTATAATGAAACTATAAAATCAAAGCAGCAAGCTCGAAATATGGCCAGAAACTCAGAATCATTAGAACTTGCTGAAATGTTATCATGTTCAAAAAAAATGATGCATGCTAATTCAAGATTATCCTTTATTTACCCCTATTCCCGAGAGAAAGAGATTAAACAAAGCTGTAGCGAATTAGGATTCAATATTAACAGAATTTGCTTTGTTAAACCAAAGCCCTCAAAAGATTATCACAGGATTTTGTTAGAGCTTTCAATGGTAGAAAGTGAAACCAAGGAAAGCGAATTAATTATTGAAGGCGAAAAACACTTGGATTATAGCCTTGAGTTCAAGGCGCTCACAAAAGATTACTATCTTAACTTTTAATAGCAGATATGGTTACAATATTTCTCATTATTCTTATCGGACTTGTCTTATTCATTATCATTAAAAGAATCAACAAAATTAATCAAAAATTACCCACCGAGCCTTTTCCTGCCAATTGGAGAGCGATACTTGTTCAGCGAATAAACTTTTACAATGCACTGGATGTGGATGAAAAAAAACGCTTCGAATATGAGGTGCAAAAATTTCTTTTGAACACAAAGATTACAGGCATCGAAACCACTGTAAGCCTCACAGATACTTTGTTAGTAGCAAGTGGGGCTATTATTCCCATATTTGGTTTTCCTGAATGGGACTATCTTAACCTGAATGAAGTTATATTATACCCCACCCTTTTTAATGAAAAGCACGAAACCGGAGGAGATGACAGAATGATTTCAGGTATGGTAGGCAATGGCTATATGTCGGGAAAAATGATATTGTCAAAAACATCTCTTCACCATGGTTTTTCTAATTTGTCAGACCGACAAAATGTGGCTATTCATGAATTCACACACCTGATTGATAAAGCAGATGGTGGTATTGATGGAATTCCCAAAGTATTAATGAATAACCAACCCACACTTCCATGGTTCAATTTAATATTGAAAAATATTGAAGAAATTTACCAGGATGAAAGCGATATCAATCCGTATGGAGCAACTGATCCTTCAGAGTTTTTACCGATAGCAACCGAATATTTTTTCGAAAGACCCAAATTAATGCAGCAAAAACACCCAGATCTTTATCAGGCTATGGAAATTATTTTTAATCAAAAGATGGCTGATCGACATTTACAAAACCTGGGAAAACAAAAACCGGGACGAAATTCTCCCTGCAGCTGTGGTAGTGGCAAAAAATACAAACTTTGTTGTGGAAAATAGGCGCTTGAAAAAATCTGTGAAATTATCTACTTGACAAGATAAATACCGTCTTCTTCTATTCGAATTAGCTTTTGCTTATACAAGGTTCCAATTGCTCTTTTAAATGATTTCTTACTCATTTGGAATATTTCCTTGATAACAATCGTATCTGTTTTGTCAGTAATATTACTAAATCCCTCATTCTCTTTCAAAAATTCGAGTATGAAAAGGGAATTGGGTTCAATATTTTTATAGGATTCTTGTTGTAGACTGATATCAATTTTTTTATCCTCCCTAATGTTCTTGACATAACCTTTGGTTTCCAAACCCAATCGCATTTTCTGAAAAGTCTCATTTGCGAATATCAATCCAACATATTTCTGATTGATAACGCATTTATACCCCATATCACTTTTGCCGGCAATTAATAAATCAACCTCCTGCCCTACTTCCAATTCAATATTTTCTGTTTCAAAATGAGCATTCACCTTGGCTGTTGCTATCAATCGATCCGACTTTTCATCTAAAAGCAAATAAACGATATAACTCCTGCCTTCCAACATTTCAGTGCGTTGTTCGGCAAAGGGGCAAAGCAAATCTTTGGGTAAGCCCCAATCCATAAATGCACCAATATTATTGACATTAATCACTTTAAGACAAGCAAATTCACCAAGCATTATTTTGGGATAAAGTGTAGTGGCAACAGGTCTGTCTTCAGAATCTTTATAAACAAAAACGCCAATTTCATCTTCTTCCTTCAATTCTTCGCTCACATACGCATTGGGTAAAAGCACTTCTACCCCTTCTGTATCAGCCAAATAAAAACCATTATCGGTTCTTCGAATTGCTTTTAAAACATTGTATTCTCCCAATTTTATCATTGCTCTATTTGAATCAACAAAGTTACAATGTATTTCACTTAAAATATTCAGCCCTAACTTGCGTTACTACCAAAACAAATCAATGATCCGTAAAATATTTCTTCTACTTTTCTCACTAATTCTTTCAACGATAGCTTTTTGTCAAAATCCAAAAACCATTCATGTTTTTGTAGCTCTTTGCGATAATGTGAATCAAGGAATAGTGCCTGTACCTGCAGGTATTGGTAATGGACAAAATCCTTCTACAAATTTATATTGGGGATGTGGCTATGGTGTAAAAACCTATTTTGCAAAACACAGTGGCGATTGGCAATTGCTAAAAACAATTCCTAATCCTGAAGAGCATATTCTTGAACGATTGCTATTCAAGCATAAAACGACAAACACCTTTTTATTGGCAGATGCCTATGATGGAGCCCACATCAAAGCCTGTACAATCGACTTTCTAAATGCCAGTGCGGGCGATTTTAAATGCACTTTTGTGCACAACGAACAACATATTGAATTTGGTGGTCAAGCCGACCTGCTGGCTTATACAGGCCATGATGGTTTAATGGATTTCAATCTTGATTTAGCACTCGTATCGAAATCAAATATAAAGCGCGATGTTATCATTCTGGCGTGTTATAGTAAAAGTTATTTTCAGGATTTTATTCGAGATGCCGGAGCCAATCCAGTAATATGGACCAGTGGACTTATGGCTCCTGAAGCCTACACTCTTGAATGGGCACTGGATGGTTGGGTAATAGGTGAATCGGATGCTCAAATTGCAGAACGAGCTGCACAGGCCTATAATCATTATCAAAAATGTGGTATCAATGGTGCACGAAATTTACTACGAACGGGTTTTTAATCAAATAACATGAAATTTTTCTACTCGAAATTGTCCTTACTAATAGCTTTCCTTTGCTTGACCACAGCTTGCAATACATCAAAAGTTCAAACAAACCTATCTGATGTTCAACGAATTGAAAAGGACTTAACCACCATAACCAAAACAAAGGAAAGTCGGGATTATCTGCATGTGGAAACACTTGATTTTGTAGCTCAATATATTTATAATGAGTTTGCTAAAAATTGCGATACGGTGTTTTTTCAAAGCTATCAGGTAGAAGGAAAAACCTATAAAAATGTGATTGGCAGAATAAATACGGACAATCCAAAAAAAATTGTTTGTGGAGCACATTATGACGTTTGTGGAGAGCAGGAAGGAGCCGATGATAATGGCAGTGGAATTGTTGGCATTTTAGAGCTCAGCCGTATTATTCCAAAAGCATCCATTAGCTACCAGCTAGAATTTGTTGCTTATACACTCGAAGAGCCACCTTTTTTCAACACACAGTTTATGGGGAGTTATGTACATGCTAAATCGCTGTATGATCAGAAAGAACTAATTGAAGGAATGATTTGTTTGGAAATGATTGGCTATTTTGATGATGCAAAAAATTCACAAGATTACCCACTTAACTTTCTAAAATTTATTTACGGCAATAAAGGAGATTTTATTACCATTGTCCAAAAATTTGGTAATGGGAAATTTGGCAGAAAATTTAAGCGAAAAATGAAAAGCCAGCATCTGCTGAAAACAAAATCATTCAAAGCACCAGCTAGCATGGCTGGAATTGATTTATCAGATCATTATAACTATTGGGATTTTGGCTACAGTGCACTGATGATAACCAATACAGCCTTTAATAGAAACAAGAATTATCATAGAGCAACGGATAAAATGGAAACGCTCGACTTAAATAGAATGAAGTTGGTTATTGATGAAGTTTGCCTTTCTTTGGTCGAATTCTAATAAAAAAGTATTGTTATTCAGCTCTTCAATTGATTACTTGATAAATTTATAATAGTCGATTCCATCTTGAAGATAGATTGCTAAAATATAAACACCCCTGCCGAATTGCTGTGTGCTAATACTATTATTTCTAACCCCAGTAAAAGATTGTATAATTTTTCCTTCAAGATTCATAATGTCAATGCGATCAATTGTTTCCTCACTTTCCAATCGAATGTTATCAAATTCGTGTTTTATACTTAATCTTGAGTTTACTAGCGATTTTTCAATGGAAGAAAGTTGATGATGATTAACCCACAATTTGCCTTTTCCTCCGCACACATAAACTGAATAATTATTATTTCCTGTGTTAATGAAATCTATGTCGTTAATACGCATATTGCTGGTTGCTGTGCTAACATCCTGGCTCGACCATGTTTGTCCTCCATCTTTTGTATATAGTATTTTATGATAGGGAATGCAAATGCCTCCACTGCAATCGCTTCCACCAACAGCCCAACCTTCGTAGGCAGAAATATATTTTGCATGACTCAATTGCCAGCTAAAATTGGTTGACATGATATCCCAATAAATGCCACCATCTGAAGTTTTCAATACATTCCCAAAATAATCGACTCCCCAGCCATTCAGTTGATTTGAAAAATATACTCTATAAACAGACTGATTTATTATCTCTGTCCATGAGTATCCACCATCTGTTGTTCGAAAAGAGCTTCCTTCATAGGTGCAAAACCAACCATTCAGTTCATCAGTAAAGAATACGTTTTCAGCAATTTCACCTATTTTTTGAAATTCTTTCGTCCAATTACTACCTCCATCTATGGTTTTGAATATTTCTCCTGCATTGGAAGATGCCCATCCATGCGTATTATTAATGAAGAATATATCTTTCCAATAGGCTGCTACTGTCTGAATGATTGTCCAGTTTGCTCCGCTGTCATTTGTAAAAACAATCTCTCCAAAGGAGGATGACAACCAGCCAGTTTGGGCATTGATGAAAGTCATTCCGGTAAAATAACCAGCATGAGAAGGAGAATAGTAAATCCAGTTGGCACCTCCATCTGTGCTTTTGGCCACTTTGTTCATGGCAAGCAAAAAAATGACTTCATTTTCGAATGTTTCCACTTTATACCACTCATCACTCACATCCACATGGACTTCGTTCCATTGACCAAAACTACTGAGGCTAAATAATAATGCTCCAAATTCGAAAATATATTTCATGTTTCAAATTGTCAAATAAGTAAAAAAAAATCTCAGAGGAAAACCTTTGCGTAAACAAAGCCTATAATTCCCCTGAGAAAATCCTAAATTCCGCTAAATGAATATTATTTTAAAATAGCTTTAGAAATCACCACCCGCTGTACCTGGTTGGTTCCTTCATAAATCTGGCAAAGTTTTACATCACGCATAATTTTTTCTATACCAAATTCTGTAGAATAGCCATCACCACCCATAACCTGAACAGCATCAGTAGCTATTTTCATGGCTAAATCAGATGCTCTCAATTTCGACATGGCCGATAATAAACTAAATCCTTTTTGTTGTGTATCGTATGCCCAAGCAGCTTTATGTGTAATCAATCGTGCTACTTCTAAATCGGTAGCCATATCAGCCAGCATAAAAGCAACTGCTTGTTGAGCAGCAATTGGTTTTCCAAATTGGATGCGATTTTTTGCCCAATCTCTTGAAACTTCAAAAGCAGTTCTTGCGGCACCAACACTTAAGGCAGCAACACCTGTACGGGTTCTGTCAAAAGTTTTCATGGCAATTACAAATCCATATCCTTCATCGCCCAACCTGTTCTCAACAGGAACTTCAACATCGGTGAAAATTATTTCATTTTGAACAGATGCTTTTTGTCCCATTTTCTGCAGTAAAGGCTTTATTTCAACACCTGGGGAATTAGTTGGAACAACAAATGCAGTTAAGCTTCTTGCTCCTCTTGAAGGATCGGTTAGAGCAAAAACTGTCATAAAAGTTGACACCTCAGCATTCGTAATAAAACGTTTGTGTCCATTTAAAATATACTTATCTCCTGTGAGAATAGCTGAAGATTTGATCCCTGCTACATCAGAACCTGCATTAGGCTCAGTAAGTGCATAAGCGGCAACACCTTTTTCTTCGATAATACGACCAAACCATTTTTTTTGTTGAGCATCGTTTGCAGCCAAAAACATTGGGGTTAATGCCAATGTGTTTGCATCTATACAAATGCCAATACCAATACAGCCAGCACCTAATTCTTCAGAGGCCAATGCTCCTTCATAAATACTATATCCATTCCCGCCAAATTGGTCAGGCATAGGGCCATTAACAATTCCCTCATTATAAGCAGCTTTAACAACTTCCCAGGGGAATTCAGCCAGTTTATCATATTTTAATGCATTCGGTTTAATCCATCTTTCTGAAAAATCCCTGTACTTTTCCTGTATTGCAACTTGTTCGTTTGTCAGTGAAAAATTAATCATTTTTGCCTCCTTTAATTAATTGAGTTTTCTTTAAATATCATTCCTGACTTGGCAGAAATGAGGAAAACGAAAATACTAAAATATTAGCTATTTCAACACCTATTCAGTGTTTACTATCAAAAAGCATGGCAAGCAACCATTTTGGAACTGATTCATCTCTTATTCAGAATATTTTTGCAACTTTGGTATAATAAAAATAATCGAATGGATAAAAAATCGCTAATTCCTTTTGGACTAATCATTACAGGAATATCATTTATACTAATTTCTATTTTGCTTTTGGTTTTTAAATCCAACAGAAAACTAATTGCTCAAAAGTTCAAATTAGGTGGCATTATTTTAACTCTTACGGGAAGCATATCTTCTTGTAAACCTGTGGTTATGTGTTACGACCCAATGCCTCCTGCTGATGAAATGTATTTGAATTACGAACATTATAATGATGATTCTGGTTATTATGAATTTGATTTATCAAACGATTCATTACTGAATGGTGTTATTGATAACAGACAATCAGATCAGTATTCTTTTCGATTATTAAATGACAAAGAACTTTTAGTTCAAGCAAATGATTTGCAAGCACTAGACAGCAGTTTTGATTCTTATTCAGAACCATTCAGCATTCCTGTTATCGATACTTTAAGTCATGGGTTTTATGATATTCAATTTTATAACAGAGACAAACAGAATGCCCAGTTAAATCCGGATAGTTTTCAACGAAATTATTCGATTCTGATTAAGAAGTAAGCATGGAAAAAAAAACATTTTTACCCTTCACATTAATCCTTATTGGATCGGCATTTCTAATTATTTCTATATTGCTAATCGTTTTTAAATCAAACCGGAAATTAATAGCACAGAAATTTAAATTGGGTGGAATTATTTTAACAATTACTGGAACCATTACGACTAGTTTGCCTTCCTGCATGTGTTATGCTCCTGAACCACCACAACCTTTTGACTATATAAGCTTAAATACCTCTAATTTTAATTACGATTCAAATTATTATGAATTTGACAAGATAATGGATTCAATTCATGGTGAAATAGCATATAGGGTTTCAGATAGTTTTTCTTACCAAATTATTGATTCAAATGAAGTCATCTTTCAAGGAAGTAACCTATCAGCATTGGATGGAACGTTTGATACAAAAAATGAAGATTTCTCTATACCAATAATCGATACTTTATCTGTTGGAAAGTATAGTATTCAGTTCTACAATAAGGAATACAATAAAGTAAAAATAGATCCTGAAGGATATAATGTGTCATTTAACCTTTTTATTAAATAACTATTTCTTGAAACCGAAGCTCCCATTTATTGTATTTGAACTAACACGAAATTGCAATCTTAATTGCATGTATTGTTACAACCATTGGAAAGTAGATGAATCAAAAGAATACCAGGAAACGACTTTCAAACAGGCAAAAAAAACGCTTAAGCAGCTATTCAAACTTGTTGACACAGAAAATATTAGCCTGAGTGGTGGCGAACCATTCCTTTTGAAAAAACTCCCTGAACTTATACTTTTCCTACGCTTAAAAAAAAAGAATGTCAATATTATTAGCAATGGGACTATAATATCAAAAGATAATCTTCAAAATATCAATCATCTCGGAATTGGGGCTATCGAATTTCCATTGCATTCTCATATCGCAGAGCATCATGATCTAATGACCAGAAATCAAGGTAGCTGGCAAAAATCATTGAACTCAATTGAGCATGCACTGAAGGTTGGAATAAATATCGTCAGTGTAATTATTCTTACCAAATTCAATTATCGGGATATCGAAGAAACTATATTGTTTCATAAACAGATCGGGATTAAGCAAATAATGCTTAATCGCTTCAATATTGGTGGAAACGGAATCAACGATTTGGAAAAACTGAACTTAAATCCTCATGAACTGAATCAAACGCTAAAAAAAGCAGATAGACTTGCCATAAAAGAAGGAGTTCGAGTTACATCAAACGTTTGTACTCCAATGTGTTTGGTTAAACCTGATGACTTCCAACATATTCGATTTACACATTGTTCATCAGATATTAAAAAAATGCCTATAACACTCGAATTAAATGGTGATTTACGAATTTGTAATCACTCACCTCTTGTATTTGGTAATATTTTTCAAGATGAAATAATTGATTTATTAGCTAATCCTGAAATTCAGCCATGGGCAAATAAACAACCTGAGATTTGTAAAGGCTGTAATTTATACAGCACTTGTATGGGTGGTTGCCGGGCAGCAGCTTTGCAATTTTTTGGAGATGCAAAGCGGGCAGATCCTTATTTTGAATTATACCAAAATGAGCAAACAAATAGCTTTAAAAAAAATTCACTACTAATGGATTAGTTCTTTAATTTGTAAGCTTGAAAAATAGCCTATGAAGAAAATTAAAAGCGTAAGTCATTTTGTTGCTGCAGTTGCTAATCCTGACGAAACAGTTGAACATTGGAATTTAAAAACCTATCGTGAATTAGACATGGATGGTCGTGAAACACTGGAAATTCACTATCAGACTGATGGGAAAATTGAAAGCAAAACCATAGCTGAATTCAACCAAAAAGGACTTTTAATCAATAGAATAACATTTATTTCCGAAGACGAAATTGCCGAAAATTATAGCTATAGCTACAATGAAAAGGGAGATATCGCTATACAGGAAATTAAATATGCAGATGGATCGAGTTCGTTTAAGAAATTTGATCATCAAAAAAATGAAATCAACATTCATATTAAAGATGATGAAGACGATGAAGAAGGAAGAGAAGTATTGAAGTTTGACGATCAAGAGAATTTAATAGAAGAAAGTAGCTGGGATGAAGACGAGAAACTGTTGTCAAAAAACCTGATGCAATACGATGAAAACAACAATTTGATTTTAAAGGAAGAGTTTGGCGAAGATGAGGAATTTCTTTCTAAAACACATTATACATTCGATGAGCGTGGAAATCAGATCGAAATGTTATCTGTAACACCAAACGATGAAATTATTAGCAGACGGCAAAGCATTTTTAATGAGGAAAATTTAGTTGTTGAAGAATCAGTTGATGGGTATACAATAAAATACGATTACGAAGAGGATGGCAGACGTATCCGAGATGAAATTATGGATCCACATAACAATATTGAATCATTTACAGAATACGAATACAACGAAGATAAGATATTGTCTAATACAGTTTCATGTCATAAGGGAAATTTAATGCAATCCGCTGAATCGGGAAGTAAAGGAGGAAAAAGAGCAGCTTTTATCCTTTCAAATTACGTTTATGAATTTTTTGAAGAATAAATATTAGAATATTGGCTGCTCAAGAGCTTCTTTGGCAGCTTTCTTTTTTTGCCTCTCGAGTTTTCGTGTAGCTTTTTTGTCTGGCACAATTTGCATTTGTATATCCCATTTTTCTAAATCGAACTTTTTACCGGTTAAGAATAATGGAATTGCACCAACAACCATAGTTGGAACACCAACTGCAGCTACTAGTACCCCGAAAACAATTAGAATAACATCGGAACATGCTTCATCCAAATCGCTTGAACTCGGATCGGTGAACGCATAAGCATAGAAAATACTATAAGCACCTAAAGAAGTAATTGCAGTTCCTGTAGCCAGTATCACTTTACCTGAGGTCTGAATGATTTTTAACCCGGTTGATTTTGCACGAATATGAGATAAGGAATCAAAACTATATTCAACTCCATCAATAATTACTGAGCTATCCAATATTGCTTCAACTCTTCCTTTATTTTTAGAGCCATCTTGAACCAACCAATATTTGATTTTTTTGCCATCTTTGATAAACTTTGTTTTCCCTTTTTCAATATGTGTTAATAAAATAATTGTATCGTTCACTATTTCTTCCTGAGCAATTAAGTTTGTGAAAAATACAGACATCATGATTAAACAAATTGCAATTATCTTCATAACGATAGGATTAATAAAATCAACAAATAATTGAATGTTAAATATACAATTAAAAATTGTTTATATTTAATTTGTGCTTAGAAATAGCGTATTTAGTTACATAAATTAAATTCTTTATATTTAATATGTTTATAACTTTTTTGATCATAACACAATTTTTTCTTAACTTTAAAGTTTATTTTGAAAGCGTATTACATTAAATAAATATCTTTTATTTTAAAACACAAGGGGGCAACATATGGATCTTTCTACACTTACAGGTTTCGTTATTTTTGGCATTAACTTCGATACCTTTTTGATTGTTACAACAATAATTATTTTGGTACTTTTGGTATTAGGAATAGTTCTAATGGTTAGAAACTATCGTCCTATTACCGGATTTCTCTTACTTATTCTTGCAATTGCACTTATTATTGGTGTTGCTTATGATGGAGTAGGTATTAAGAGGTCGTTAAAGCAAACATACGAGAAGGTATTTAAATAAATACAGCCAATAACTGTACACCTTATAAATAAATAAAGGTGTATAGTTAATTTTTAATATTTCGCAATCTCTTTTTGGTATTTCTCCTTGATTAGTTTTAGTTTAGCTAAATCTAATTTTTCCCAATAGATTCGCGTTATATCTTCAATTTCGCCATTTCTGTACATTGTACCAAATGCTGCATCAAAGTCTTTGAAATCCCAATTATTTTTGATATTTTTTGTAATTTGAGCAAATAATTCCCAACTTAGATTCCTGCCAATTGTGAAATAGGCCATGTTGGGATTATCATCAAATAATAGTTCGTCTTCACCTTCTACTAAATTGAAAAATTTCTTGACATGAATGATACCAACCTCATTGATCTCTTTTTTCCGCTTAAACTCTATTCCCTCAGCACTAAAACATTGTTGTATTTCGTGTATTAATTCATAAGAATCAAGATCTTTAATACGTATGCCAAAATAATGATCATTGTAAATAGTAATCATTGAGGCTGCTGCGTCAAAGCTATGGTCAAAATATTTCTTTACGATTTTAGAAGCACGTGCCACTGACTCTCTGGAAACAACTTTCTGCGTAATTAAGAACAAATAAGACGGCTTCCCCTCTTTTGGTGTTTCATGATGGTATCCATGAAATGCATCTTGAATTTCAAGTACCAGACTATTTGGGAGTACATGATAATCGACATTGACCAAACGCTCCTGCTTAATGATAGTTCCTATTGTATCGTATGTTCTTTTCGACATATGGAGTAGCAGTTAAAAAATTAATAAAAATTTCATATTTAATTATACAAATTTAATCAAAATACTTGGAAGCTTAACAAAGAAATTATTATTAATTAGAATGAATATGAATATAAAAAGGCAAATCCAAGCAATAAACAGTCATATTTAAACCTCTAATTTATACTAATTTTCGCATATGAAAAGGCTAAATACAATACGGTTTATTGATTAACAATGTTATATAATTAACGCACAGAAACACTGATAACAAAGGCTTATAGCATTTTTTATTGAATTTTTCTTAAATAAAATATCGATTATCTGACTAAATAATTTATATTGAACCACTTTAAAAAATTAGTTATAAAACAATAATTCATACTTTATGCATTATTATATAGTATCTATTCACATTTTATGCTAATCGATTCAGATTTTATCATGTCACTTATTAATAACTAAATATTATAATATGGATCACGGACCAGCAGTTGAACTCGGTGTAGACCTTGCATCGAAGAAAAAAACAAAGCTTGGAATATGGCTTTTCATTCTGTACACCATAGTGTATGGGATTTTTGTAGCAATTGGTGTTGCAAATTATGAGGCAATGAGCAATTTAGTATTAGGAAACCAAAATCTGGCAGTTGTGTTTGGATTTGGATTGATTGTCTTGGCAATCGTTATGGGACTGATATATAATTGGTTATGCACAGGTTACGAAAACAAAATGAATAAGGAGGACTAAGTTATGATATACGGATTTTCATTATTAGCGATTGTTCTATTTTGTGTTTTTGTATTAATTGTATTGGGATTATCCTTTTACTTCGGATCAAAAACCAAATCTTCAAGTAGCTATTTTGCTGCTGGCGGAACTATTCATTGGGCAGTAAACGGAATTGCCTTTGCTGGTGATTATTTATCAGCAGCTTCCTTTCTTGGTATTTGTGGTATGATAGCCTTTGTTGGATATGATGGATTTTTATATTCTATTGGTTACCTCGCAGGTTGGATAGTAGCACTATTCCTCGTTGCTGAACCATTAAAGCGTTTAGGTAAATTTACATTTACCGATGCTTTGGATTCAAAATTCAATTCAAAAGCTATTCAGCTTACAGCTGCAATTAGTACACTTATCGTTTCTATTTTCTATTTGATTCCTCAAATGGTTGGTGCAGGTACATTAGTAGAGCCCTTATTAGGCTTGCCTCACTGGGTTGGTGTTGTTTTAGTTGGTGCAATCGTTATCTTTATTGTTGCAACAGCCGGTATGACTTCCACTACTTATGTCCAGTTTATTAAAGGTGGTTTGTTGATTATTTTCTCAACTATCCTGACTATTTACATCTTTAACAATGGACTTAATTTAAAGCCAGATCAAAAAGATATAGATTATCATGAATTTGTTACTTTAACGCCTATTGATATGCAGGGTTATACAGAAATAACCACCATTGAAGAAGGCGGAAAAGTTTTGGCCAAATTAGAGAAAGATGGCGTTTTCCGTTGGTTTACAAAGGAAGATGATATTTATTTCGAAGCTCTTTCAATTACGCATGTTGCAGGTGGAGAAAAACTATTTAATGGTGAACCAAAAGAAAACGGTAAGTTTTTTCAGGTAGGTCATATGAATAAAATCATTATGGATGGTGAAGAGGTTGGCTCAACAGGCAAACTTGGTCCATTTAAGTTTTTAAGTGTCATGAATTCCAGTGAACTTGTTCGATTTATAAAAGTTAAATTTAAGGATGGCCCAAATGAAATAACAGCTTTCTATCAAAAAATAACGCCTGGTAGAGAAATGTTAATTCCTGGACTTAAGTTCAAAATTGGAAAAGGTGCCACACCACTATCAAAACTGAATTTCATTTCATTGATGTTAGCCTTATTCCTTGGAACTGCATCCTTACCTCATATTCTGATTCGCTATTACACAGTTCCTAGTCAGAAAGATGCCAGAAAATCAACAATTGTCGCAATTAGTGCAATTGGATTTTTCTACATTTTAACTCTATTTATGGGATTAGGAGCAGCTACACATGGTGTATTAAATATGGATGATGGTAATATGTCGGGACCACTCTTAGCCAAAGCATTTGGTATTGGATTGTTTGCTATTATTTCGGCCATTGCATTTGCAACCATTCTGGGTACAGTCAGTGGACTAATTGTAGCTTCATCAGGTGCTATTGCTCACGATTTAATTGATCGTTACATGGGTAAACAACTAACTGATGATGCAAAAGTTCGTGCTGGTAAAATTGCAGCATTTGCTGTAGGTTGTGTAGCTATTGTACTGGGTATATTATTCCGAGGAATGAATGTCTCCTTCCTTGTAGGTTGGGCATTTGCTGTTGCAGCATCTGCAAACTTACCTGCGATCTTGATGTTATTGTTCTGGAAAAAGACCACTGCAAAAGGTATTGCTTCGTCAATAGTTGTTGGTATTATTTCAGCATTAGGAATCATTATTACCGGACCAACCATTAGTAAGCAGTTTTTCGGAACTGATGGTTTACACGGTCTCGATGCTCCTGCTATTATTTCCTTTACACTTGCCTTACTTACTTTAATTGTCGTTTCACTTTTTACACAAAAAGACAATAAAGATTTAGTTCAGGGAACACCGTAAACATATCTAACATATAAATAAAAAATACCCTGGTTTTTGTCAGGGTATTTTTTTTGTCTATTTAAAAATGCAATGAAGATTAAGCCTTGTGACTTCCGTTATAATAAGCCTTTTTTTGTAAATTCCTTATCTGTTATATGATCTCAATAATATGAAATTAGCAATACTAACTGATATACATGAAGATTATGAAGGGCTGAAGTTTGCTCTACGCAAAATAGAAAAGAAAAAATGTGATCAAATTATTTGTTTGGGAGATATTTCCGGTTTTAGCGTTCCACACTACAAGCATTTTAGTTCAAGAGATGCTCATCGTTCGCTACAATTAATACGTGATTACTGCGAAATAATAATAGTAGGAAATCATGATTTAAATGCCATAAAACGCATTCCTATTATCACCGACCAATTCCATTATCCGAAGAATTGGTTTAGTATGAATTATCATGAGAAGAAAGCAATTTCAAAGGATATGGTGTGGCTCTATGATCATGATGAATTATCGCCTTTGTATACCGATGATGATATTGCGTTTTTATCAAAATTACCCGAATATCATATACTTGAAGACAAAGAACATCAAATTTTATTCTCACATTATATTTTCCCGAATTTAACTGGTAGTTCAAAAAAATTCTTCGATAAAATGAAAGACTATGATGAACATTTTAGTTTTATGCGGGATAAAGAATGTCAATTTAGCTTTTGTGGACATGCGCATATTCCAGGAGGACAAATACAGTCCAAAAGCAAGAAACTAAAAAGGCTAAAATCACAAGATTCAAAAAATGAAATGATTTGTATTCAGTGTCCCCCATTGGTTAATACCAATAGATTTGGAGAATTTACCATTTTTGACACTGAATCAATGAAACTAGAGTTTTTAAAGATTTAAATTATCAATCATGTCAACAAAAGGTCTGAGGCAAATATTTTTGAATATCATAATTCCAAGTATCATTGCTATCATTTTATTTATTGTCACTATCTATGCTTTCATCATTCCAACTTTTGAAAAAAACATGCTGGGAAGCAAAAAGGAAATGATTAAAGAACTCACCAATACAGCCTGGAGCATAGTGAATGAGTTTCAATTAGAATATTCAGATTCGCTCATTAGCTTAGAAACGGCCAAAGCATTTGCTGCTGCAAAAGTTAAAAACATGCGATACGGAAACGATCAAAAAGATTATTTCTGGATTACAGATATGCAGCCTCTGATGGTTATGCACCCTTATAGAGAAGAACTTAATAATCAGGACCTCAAAAACTACCAAGATCCACAAGGAAAAAGAGTTTTTATTGAAGCAGTTAGTATTGTTAAACGATCGAATGAAGGATACTTTGAATATATGTGGCAATGGAAAGATGATTCAACAAAAATTGTCGACAAATTATCTTATGTAAAAGGATATAAACCTTGGAATTGGGTAATTGGTACAGGCGTTTATGTGGAAGATGTGAAAGCTGAAATTTCCTCGCTGGAGAAGAAACTATTACGTATTTCATTCCTCATAACAATTTTTATCATTATCCTTTTAGTTTATATAATCCGGCAGAGCTTGATAATTGAAAACAAGAGAAGTACAGCTGAGCAAAATTTAAGAATTTCAAGAGAAAGGTACAAATCTTTGGTGGAAGCAGCAACAGAAGGAACCTTAATGATTATTGATGACAAGATCGTTTTTTCCAATAAGAAACTTAACAGCATGCTTGGATATCCTGTTATTGTTTTTGAGAAACTGAGTTTTAATGAGCTGTTTAATACCAAATGGGACGATATTCTTCCGCTATTTTCGGATATAGAAAATTCAATCACAATAGAAACATCACTTAATCGATTTGATGGAAAAACGATGGAAGTTGTTTTGGCCCTATCAAAAGTAAAATTTGATGGACAAAATGGTTTTATTGTTATTGTTAAAGATGTATCTAAACAAAAGAAAATAGATAAAGCCAAAGGAGACCTGACACAGGAGCTTCAGACTTCATTGATGTTAATGAATCAACCTATCAAACATTTTATCAAATCTTTCATTAAATGTGACATTAATCATACGGCCTATATCGCAGCTGAATTGATGTCCAGAAAAAAGAAGAATGTAATTTTTGTTGCACAGGATGATCTGATAATTGGTGTGGTAAACGATAGTGATCTTCGCCAGCGTATTTTGGCAAAAGGACTTGATCCTGAGACCTCAGTTGGTCAAATCATGACATCTCCCATAAAAAGCATACAAGATCATGTGCTACTTTATGAAGCCATGCTTGTTTTTAACACTGAAAACATATCTCACTTGGCTGTTAAAAACCATTTGGGGAAAATAATTGGCATTATTAGCAATGAGGATATTTTGAATCTACATCGAAATAGCTTAAGCTATTTGGTTCGGGAAATTCAGAATACTGAAGATATAGAGCAAATGAGAAAAATACAGGAAAGGATTCCTGTGTTGGTAAATGCACTCATTAACAGCGGTGCAAAAACTCAAAATATTACCAGAATAATTAGTTCCATAGCAGATTCCATGACAGAGCGCTTAATTACACTTGGTATTGAAGAATGCGGCCCTCCACCCTGCCAGTTTGCATTTATTGCTATGGGAAGTGAAGGGCGAATGGAACAAACATTAGCTACTGATCAAGACAATGCAATTATTCTGGAAAACCTTGAAGGAGAAAAACTAGAAGAAGCAAATGCCTATTTCAGTCGATTTGCAACTAAACTGAATAAAAACCTTGATTATGTAGGCTATAATTATTGCAAGGGAAATGTAATGGCTAAAAACCCTACCTATAGGCAACCTATTAAAACATGGAAAGGCTATTTTACAAAATGGATAAAAAATAGCGACCCACAAAGTATAATTGATGCGAGCATATTTTTTGATTTCCGCTTTATTTATGGAGAGCAGTCTTTAGTCGATCAATTGAGAGATCATATAGCGAAATTAGTTCCCAAGCAATCTGCCTTCTTTTATCACATGGCTTTATCAATTATTAATTTTAAAAGTCCGAGCAGTTTAACATCATTCAATGTCAAAGAAGCACTCCTCCCTTTTATTGGTTTTGTAAAAATATACAGTCTACAAAACAACATAGCCGAAACCAATTCGCTAGCTCGCCTCGAGAGTTTATTATCATTGGAAATAATCAAGAAACAAACCTTCGATGAATTGGTTTTTTCATACGATTTTCTGATGCTATTACGTTTCAGATTTCAGGTAAACTCTATCATGAATCATGAAAATCCGGGAAATGAAATATCTGGAGATCAATTAACGGATATAGAAAAAGCAACTTTGAAAAAAATATTTTCAGAATTGTCAAGCATACAGTCGAAATTGAGTTTTGATTTCAAGGGATCTTCCATCTAAACTATTAATCCCAAACAGCTTATTTAACCTTAAAAATCAATTGTTTATAATTAAATAATTCAGGTATTATTTAAAGCATTTTCAATTATTTTGCAGGCAATTTATTGCACAAAACAATAAAGCCCGACATTGTCCATTTACAAATTATGTTTTAATATTTTTGTGAATCTTAAAATCCCTATATGTTTTCACAAGAAGTCATTTTTTTTGGTTTATTTTTAGTTGGAATACTGACAATCCTTCTTTTCGACCTAGGGGTTTTTACAAAAACAAACCATATTGTCACTTTCAAGGAAGCTACTATTTGGACAACCATATGGGTTTCTTTAAGCATCGGATTTTATTTCTTTATTCTGTTAAAGGGAGAGCTTATTCATGGTATCGAAAACATAGATGATATTAGAGAGAAAATAGCTCTTTTTAAACACCCTATTTTAATTAGTGATGATTTTGAAAGCAGTATCAAAATTTATCGAAAAAACCTTTCACTGGAATACATTACAGGTTATTTAATTGAATACGCACTTTCGGTTGATAACATTTTCGTTATTATTATGATATTAATTTCCTTTAATGTTCAGGAAAAGTATTATAAAAAAGTACTTTTCTGGGGTATTTTAGGTGCTATCATCATGCGTTTTATTTTCATATTTCTGAGTGCAGCTTTAATCCAAAAGTTTGGTTGGGTCCTTTATATTTTTGGTGGCTTACTAATATTTACCGGAATACGCATGTTCCTCACTCGAAATGAGGAGGAAAAAATTAATACAGCTGATCATCCAATTGTAAAATTTGCATCCAAGTTTTTTC
>JABINZ010000115.1 GCA_018698135.1 Bacteroidota bacterium | reverse complement strand
TCCTATATTATTGAGTACTCCAATCAGGCATCTGAAGATTTTGTTTGCAATTATGATAGATTAAAAAATACGAAAACAGCCAGAATTATTCATTTGGATGAGAACTCAAAATTCCCACGAATTGAAAATAATGATGTTGTGATTGACGCCATGTGGGGAACAGGACTTTGTAGACCTATTGAAGGATTTTCCAAATCCATTATTGAAAAAATAAATCGATCAGATGCTAAAATTATTGCCCTCGACATTCCATCAGGCTTGTTTTGTGATGGGATTAATTCGGATTCATCAATCGTTCAATCCGATTATACAATCAGTCTGCAAACACCTAAACTTTGCTTTTTTCTTGCTGATAATCATCAATATGTGAAGAACTGGGAAGTTGTTGATATTGGGCTAAGCAAAGAATTTATTGACAATCTTGACGTAAGCTACTATTTAACTGAAAAAAAAGAAATTAAAAAGGCAATACAAAGCAGAAACCCCTTTGACCATAAAGGTAATTTTGGACATGCTTTATTAATAAGTGGTTCAACAGGAAAGATGGGCGCTGCAATATTGGCAGCAGCTGCTTGCTTGCGTTCAGGAGCTGGTTTATTGACGGTTCAAGTTCCAAAATCAGCAAACAGCCTCATTCAAATAGCGGTTCCTGAAAGCATGAGCATAGCCGACTCCAATGAGAATTGCTTTTCCGAAATACCTGATTTAACAAGCTTTTCTGCTATTGGCATTGGACCAGGAATTGGGACAGATACAGTTACCCAGCATGCCTTTAGTAAACTGATTCAACAAGTGCAAAAACCATTGGTTATTGATGCGGATGGAATCAATATGCTGGCATTAAATCCAGCTTTGCTAAAGGAGCTGCCTGACAATACAATTATCACCCCTCATATTGGTGAATTTGATCGATTAGCCGGAAGGAGCGAAAATCAGTTTGAGCGTTTATCCAAGGCAAAAGAAATTGCAATCGATAATCAAATCACAGTAGTACTTAAAGGGAAATATACGGCCATTGTACGAACTGATGGGAAGGTGTTTTTCAACCCAAGCGGAAATCCGGGTATGGCCACTGCGGGTAGTGGAGATGTGCTTACCGGAATGATTTTAGGGTTTTTGTCACAAAATTATGCTACTTTTGAAGCAGCAAAAATTGCCGTATATTTGCACGGAATGGCAGGAGACTATGCTGCCAATAAATTCACTGAAATTTCAATGAAAGCAAGCGATATCATTGACCATATCCCAAAAGCGATTAAAAAACTATTGAATTAGTATGCACAAAAAAGACATCCGAATAGCGTCTGTTTTCTCCCTGGTTTATGCAATTATCAGCATAATCTATAGTATCGGTCTGATCTATGATAAGTTGTCATCCAATACGGCTACACTTTATTTGATTTTGGTTACCATACTTGTATCCATTATTTTACTCTATTTCAAACGATTTCTTAAGTATTTTTACAACTACAGAGACAAGAGTAATTTTATGGTTTGGATTATTATTCTCGAAGTCGTTCATGCACTCTATATCATTGTTTTTTCAAATTGATTACAAAAATCAAACGATTTTTACTTCATTTATTCATCGATGGCCATTTTACTCTCTACCATTTTGCTTCTGTTTTATGCCATTTTTGCTTCTAAATTATTGACTCTTTCGCGCAAACGCACCCCACTCATTTTACCTTTTGCATTATCATTTTATCTGATTCCCATCATTACGATAGTCTCATTCAGTTATTCTATTTTTTTAGGGGATAGTGTTATTCATGCTATCGATTATAACAACAGCGCTCTGATACTTACTTTTCTGAAACTTTTTCCTTTTATGTTGCTTCCTATTTTATATGTTCAAGCATATCGGCAAAAGAAAAGCAGTCATTCCAATAAAAGAAGGAAATATTAGTCTACTGAAAGCGAATAATAATCCGCTTCATATCTTTGCCATAAAAAAAAAGTGCCTAGAAAACCAAAAATACTCATTACCAACGATGATGGGATAGACGCCCCCGGACTTGCTGTATTAGTCGAAAGCATGAAACAGTTTGGGCAAATAGCTGTTATTGCACCACAAAAACCTATGTCTGGTGTAGGACATGCGATTACCATGCGAGAGACAATAGGCGTTGAAAAAACCAATCATTTTAAAAATATTCCATCTTTTTCGATTGCCGGCACACCAGCTGATTGTGTAAAATATGCATTTGCAAAATATTATAATAATCCTCCAGACTTAGTTGTTTCAGGCATCAATCATGGCTCAAATGCTTCGGTCAACATGATCTATTCAGGAACCGTGGCTGCTGCGGTTGAAGGAGCACTGTATGGCGTTTCTTCCATTGCTTTTTCATCGGTTAACTACAATGAAGATGCAGACCTTTCGGAGGCAGTGAAAATTATTAAAGATCTGATTCCAAAAGTAATTTTAAACCCATTGCCACGTTTTACTTTATGGAATGTGAATATTCCTGAAGTTTTGAGATCAGAACAAAATCCATATCGTTTTTGCAGGCAATCAATGGCTCATTGGAAAGAAGAGTTTATTGAAGACAGAAATGTGAATGGAAAACAGTCTTTCTGGCTTCGTGGCACATTTATGTGTAACGACAGGGATGAATCAACTGACATTTGGGCCTTAGAAAACGGCTATGCGTCAATTGTTCCAGTTTCCCTTGATTTAACAAATCATGAATTCCTCGAAAAATTAAAAAACACTTATTCAAATGAAAAAAAATGACAACTTATGGATTGGCGTAGTAATCGGTCTGATTATGTCCGTAATTGCCGTAATTGCATTCTACTTTATTAAATTTCCTGAGCGTGAATTTAGCTCCTATTTAAAAATATTAGTACGCACAAAGGACCTTTTTGCACCTCTGCTGAGCTTGGCTGGAATTCCTAATCTGGTCATTTTCTATTTATTTATTAATAGGGAACGATATAAAACAGCAAAAGGCTTAATTATGGCAACATTTTTATTGGTACTAGCTGTCATTCTCATTAAAGTTCTTTAATGTCGAAATACTACCTCATAGCAGGAGAATCATCGGGTGATATTCATGGTGCAAATCTGGTTAAAGAAATTGCAAAGCAAGATTCGCAAGCTATTTTCAGAGGGTTTGGTGGCAACCAAATGAAGACAAGCGGTGTGGAGATTATCCAGCACTTTAAAGACATCGCTTTCATGGGTTTCAAAGAGGTAGCCTTAAATCTTAGAACCATCACCAAAGCCATTAAGCTATGCAAATCCGATATACTGAAATTTGCTCCAGATACAATAATACTTATTGATTACCCCGGATTTAACCTTCGAATAGCTCAATTTGCACAAGAAAATAATATTCAGGTTATGTATTATATTTCGCCACAAATTTGGGCCTGGAAAGAAAAAAGAATTAAAAAAATTAAGAAGTATGTAAATAAAATGATCTGCATACTTCCCTTCGAAAAGGAATTCTATGCTAAATATAAATTCCCTGTTTATTATGTTGGACATCCCCTCATCGATCATATTAATTCCTTCAGTATTGATCCAGATTTTAATACAAAATACAATCCTAAAAATCAAAAATTGATAGCTGTGCTGCCGGGTAGCCGTCAACAGGAAATCGAAAAAATTCTGCCGCTAATCATTGAGGTTTGTAAAAAATATGCAGATTATAAATTTCTGATAGCAGGCTCTTCAAACATTGATAAACAATCGTATACAAAACTTGATGAGATTGAAAATGCATCACTGATTTTTGACAATTCATACAATATATTAAAGCATGCTGATGCAGGTATTATTAAGTCAGGGACATCAACCTTGGAGGCAGCACTTTTTAAGCTTCCTTTCGTTGTTATCTATAAAACCACTGGAATTACCTACCGCATAAGTAAAGCATTAATCAAAATAAAATACATTTCACTAGTCAATCTGATTTTGGACAAGACTGTTACCAAAGAATTGATTCAAAGCAATTTATCCATTAACACCCTATCTAAGGAACTCGATTTATTGATGAGTGATGTAAAATACAGACAAAACATGCTGGCTGATTTTACATTACTTAAACAAGAACTGGGTGAAATGGGAGCATCAAAAAGAGCTGCTGAAGTAATTACTTCGCATATGATCAAGTAACACTAATACTCATTTGGCTTCAAAACTGGTACTGCAGCTTGATCGATTTACAAATTATTAGCAGTACAATCAGCTCTTCAATTAAATAAAAACTAACCAAGATTAATTTCTCGTAAATCATGTTATTTAAGGCTTCTAGAATTAATCAGAATGCTCTTTTAAAGATAATTAAGCAATTATTTCCTGACTTCGTCAATGCGCCACCCAATTTAAAACAAAAACAATTTAGCTAATTGTTTTTGTTTTTCAGTGAGCAGTAAAACTTTCTCTATAGTTTCTTCAGAGTTAGGAACAGTCACTTTAATCGTACATATCGTT
>JABINZ010000114.1 GCA_018698135.1 Bacteroidota bacterium | reverse complement strand
GAAATATCATAAAAACACCCACCTATTCTGTGAAAAAAAGAAAAAATTGGATGGAATCAAGAAAAAAACACAAAAAAAACGGATAAAATTTTAAACATTAAAGAATAATTGGTTTTGCAACGGTCTTAAATTTACAAAAATCAGACCTTATCATCATTAAATAATCTTCTCTCATTCATCAATTTATTTAACTTCGCATGAGAAAATAATAGTTCATGAAAAAAAGGGTTGAGGAATTAACAATCATTGACAAAAAGGCTTTACACAGCGATTATATATTTTGGGAAATTCAATCAAATACTGAATTTGCATACATCGTTCCAGGTCAGTTCATCAATGTACATGTAAAGGATAGTCCAACTACTTTTGTACGCAGACCTTTCTCCATTCACACAGTTGATTATGAAAAAAACTCCATACAATTTATGATGAAAGTTGTTGGAGATGGCACCAAAGCATTGTCGAACATGAAAGTTGGCGACAAAATGGATGTTTTATTTCCTCTTGGAAATGGCTTTACAATTTCAGATGAAGATAATGCATTGCTTGTTGGCGGAGGATATGGAATAGCACCACTCTACCACATTGCACAAGAGCTTATTTCAAAAGATAAAAAACCACATTTCCTGTTTGGAGCACGCACAGAACATGATTTTATTCTGCTTGATAAATTTAAGGATTTAGCGGAACTCTCTATTACCACGGAAGACGGAAGCCTTGGTTACAAAGGAAGAGTTACTGATCATCCTATTTGGAAAGAAAGATTTGGCAAAATATATACATGCGGGCCAGAACCCATGATGGAAGCTGTAGCCCATATTGCCGAAGAAAAAGACATTAATTGCGAAGCTTCACTTGATCAGACTATGGGATGTGGAATTGGTGTTTGTTTGACTTGTGTAAAGAAAACCACAAAAGGAAATGAAGCCACATGTTTGCATGGCCCTGTATTTAATACAAAAGATATCGTATGGTAAATTTATCAGTTGACATAGGAGGATTGATCATCAAAAACCCAGTGATGACTGCAAGTGGAACTTGTGGAAATGGAGAAGAATTGGTCGATTTCATGAATATTTCAGATTTGGGTGCACTTGTAGTGAAAGGAACTACACTGGAAGCAAGGCAAGGAAATGAGTATCCACGTATGGCTGAAACAGCCAGTGGCATGCTGAATACAATTGGCCTTCAAAATAAAGGCGCCCGCTATTTTCATGACGAACTCTACCCAAGAATTGAACATTTGAATGATAATATCATTGTAAATGTTTCAGGTTCAAAAATCGAAGATTATGTAACAGTAGCCGAAATGTTATCTGACCTCCCAAACTGCACAGCTATTGAAGTCAATATTTCTTGCCCAAATGTTAAAGAAGGAGGTCTGGCTTTTGGGACTTCCTGCCCTGCAGCTGCCACAGTAACTCAAGAAGTTCGCAAAGTATGGAAACGTCATATGATGGTTAAATTATCGCCCAATGTAACTAGCATTGCAGATATTGCCAAAGCTGTTGAAGATGAAGGTGCTGATTCTGTTTCCTTGGTAAATACTTTTTTAGCCATGGCCATTGATGCAAAAACCAGAAAGCCTGTTTTGTCAACAATTACAGGAGGGCTTTCTGGGCCAGCCATTAAACCCATTGCACTCCGTATGGTTTGGCAAGTTTATAATGCGATTAAAATTCCGGTGATTGGAATGGGGGGTATTATGAATGCAACCGATGCTGTTGAGTTTATGCTCGCAGGTTCAACAGCCATACAGGTAGGAACGGCTACTTTTATTGATCCGGCTACTTGCACAAAAGTGATAGCCGGAATTGAAGAATATTGTATTGAGCAAGGGGTAAAAGATGTGAAGGAACTGATTGGCGGGATGATATCATAAGTTAAAGCTAATGTAAATTGAAAACTATATTATTTATTCTCCTTTTGAACTTTTCGCTGGCATCATTGTCATTTGGCCAAATCGGATTTAAAACAAATGCAGATAGCAATGATGCAAAATATTTATTCATAGCAGAAAATTACTTCGAAAAAGATTCATTTGCTTTAGCCTTATTCGGAAATAAAATTGAAAACTCAGGTCATCGTCAATTTGATGGATTTTTAGAAATCATTGAAAAGTATCCCACCAGTAATTCCGCAAACATTTCTCAATTTTACGCAGGTATCTGTTTTTTAAATTTACAAAAGTTCAATAAAGCTATTACCCACTTGAGACAATTTAATGCAAAAGACTCATTGTCTACAGCTCTTAAACTTGGATTAATTGGAGATTCCTATTCCGAACTCGGTCAATATTCAGATGCTCTAATAAACTACTTGAAGGCACTTGATAACCTGAACGGATCCAAACTCACGCCTATTTATTTATTGAAAGCAGCATTGATTTACAATAAAATTGATGATACTAAAAATGCTCTTAAACTACTAAAGTCAATCAAAATGAATCATCCTTATTCAAATGAGGCTCAAAATGTAGATTTATTTATTGAACAAATTAGTTCGTATTAGTAAAACTTGTCTCTATTGTCTTCAATAACAGAACTTCCTTTACATATTTCAACAATATATTGATATACAAAATATTTAAGGGCTTGCTTTTCCTTATATTGGACTATTTTCTTAGCACTTTCATCTAATTGAGTTGAATAAAGGCTTTGTAATAATAATGATTGCAACTTATCGCTTTCGGCTTCTCTTGCTATTTCATTTTCAAAATCTAACCAAATTGGCTTTATTCCAGGATAATCGTTAATATTACTTAAAAAGTCAAGAAGCATATTTTGATCAAATTCATTCGTTTCCGGCCTAGTAAAAAAAGAAATAACTGCAGGATGTATATTTTGTCCAGTTATTTGATCCATCAGGTCTTCATTTGAGACATACAAGCCAAATACCTTTGTTTGCTTTGCGGTAAAATACTGATGAACAATACGGTTCCAAAACTCATTATTCAGTTGTTTTAGAGTCTTTTCATCAATACTTTTAAGGCCCATGTTATGCATATACGTTTCTGCCTGTGCATTTAATCTTGTGTTATAATCCTGATAGGTTATTTGCATTGTATCAATAATCCCTACAATTTCAGTATCAACTTGAGCAAAGGCTGACAGCTTACTTAAAAATATGATTGAAAAAAATAAGAGATATTTCATCCTATTATTATCTTTAGATTAATTTGGAGCATACACAATTATCCTTAAATTTAAGAAATATGTATTTTCTAAATACATTATAATACGAATATACTTTTTTATTTATTCTTACGTTTTTATATCAAATATCGTGACCATGAAAAATATTTACTATTTCATATTTTCTTCCTTATTTCTTTTATTCTCATGTCAAGTTTCAACAGATAAAAACCTGGAAACCCTAAAACAAAAGGTCGAAGAAAATACGGATTCAACAATCACTCTGAAAGACAAAATTCTGATTGAAAATTTCAATTTGCGATTTGGACATGTTACACAAAGTAAAACATCAGATTATTGGATTATACCCATGATACTTGAAGAAAAGTATTTTGAAAAAGGGATGGATCGGTATGATTACGCAAACTACGTTTTCTATAATCCAAAAACAAAAAAGAAACATTTACTGCTAAAGGATAGTATCGACTTAATTAGTAATTTCAGACTCATTGATTTCGAAGATTTATTTAGTCATGACCGAGAACATGAAATGACAAGAAAAGGGGAAATCATTTTATTTGAATTAGTAGAATGGAAAACCAATGCACAAATTGAAGAAATAATGGGTATTAGTAAAGAGGAAGCAAAAAAAAGACGTTTTGACCTGAGAGACAGATATTATAAATATTGTCCAAAAGTGCTTTTTATGTGTGATGTAGATGGGCAAAATATCATTCAATTAACTGCCAGTCAATCCAGACTTGAATCCTATAGTAGGATGGACAATAGCTATATTTTATTAGTTAATATTAGGGAAGATGATGATAAATCAGGTTTAATCACATCTAAAGAAAATAACAAACATTTAATTGTTGATATGGCCAATCCCAAACTGGCAATTCCCTTATTTGACAAATCATTTGAAGATTCAATTAAAACACTTGTTCTTCAGACAAAATAAACCACTATGGATTGAAAATTTATAGGTTCGGATTATGAATGAAATTCATTTGCAAAACACCAAAAAACAATCAAAAAATATCAAAAATAACCAAACAGTGTTGAAATCTAGGGAGATTTTGAAGTTTGGTTTGCGTATATCCTTTATTATCCCACAAACATATTTACTGTAATACCATTTAAATTTAGGTCACAGAATTCGTAGAATTTTCACTTGCCTCCTACAAACAAATCTGTAAATCTGTGGCAATTTTTACATCATAGGTACAATAGCGGATATTCAATTTGAGCTAATAAATTTTGTTATTATTTGTGATTTGATGATTGGAATTTATGATTTCTATCATAGATATTTATAGAAACCAATTAGCTGCAATGAATTGCAGGGTTTTAACCAGTAACCAGAGAACAGAATCAGTATCCATCCTATATCTCACTTCAATATTGGTCATTAATTCATGATATGTAACATGATCTTGTCATCAGCTAAATTTTAAAACAATGACTAACTTTGTTAACTAATAATAAACACCCCAATAGTGTCAATTCCAAATCGGAGCATGCGAATAATTTTTTCAGTTATCATCTTGATGACTTCAAGTATATTCTCTTTTTCTCAAAATACAAACCGAGAGATCGACAGTTTAAGTAAAGTTCTTACTGATAAATCACTGAGTAGAAAAGATGAAGCAAAGACTCTTAAACGACTAAGCACCCGCTATTGGTCAACTGATATCGAGAAATCGATTGAATTGGCTTTAGAAAGCATGAAAATAGCAGAAGAACTCAACGATGATACTTTAATCGCTTTTGTTTCTTTGTCCTATGCAAACACTTTGCTTGTGAAAGGAGATATTCATGCATCCTTGCCTATTTTTTTTAAAACCCTGACCTTATTGAAGAAAACCAGTCATGATAAAATTGTTGTGAGATGCTATCATTCAATTGGAGAAGCTTATCGGGCAATAGCGGATTATGAAAATTCAATTAAATATTTACAAGAAGGATATTACTTGGCCCGCAAGATTCAGTATTTATCGGAAGTAAAAACGATTTTGCATAGATTTAGCGCTGTTTACTACGAACTGGAAAATCATAAAAAAGCTATAGCTTATGCTGATTCCTCTTTGAATATGTTGCCAAAAAATAATTCGGATAAGTTTATTTCGAATATTTATAATTTGAAAGGCGCCTGTTACAAACAATTAGGAGAATATGATTCTGCTATAACTTATCTGCGAAAATCACTTAAAATAGGGCTTAAAATAAACGACTACATGGATCTTCCTATGGTCTATAATAATATGTCAATGATTTTTCAGGAAAGTCAAGATTATGATAGTGCCATATACTATGCTCACAAAAGTTTAAAACTATCAAAAAAAATTGGCCTATTAGCTTATCAGGAAATTGCCTACTTACATATTTTTGAGTCATATGCAGCCTTGAAAAAATTTGATTCTGCATATGTAAATCACACGCATTATACTGGTATCAGGTGGCAAATTCATAAGGAGGAGAACACAAAAGATCTTGCTGAAATGAAATCAAAGTATGAGCTTGACAAAAAAGAGCAGGAAAACGCCAAACTTCTTGTTAAAAACACTTTACAACAACAAAAAATTGTCAAGCAACGATTCCTTATTGCTCTAATCATTTTGATCATTTTCATTGTGATGGTAATTCCAATATTAATCAATAAAAGCAGAATCCGGCTAAGAAAAGCAAATGAGTTGCTAACTACTCAAAATCAAGAAATTGAACAGAAAAGCAAACAGTTATCGGAAGTAAATAAAACAAAGGATAAAATTCTTTCAATCATTGCCCATGATATGAAGAATCCCTTTCAATCGATTATTGGATTCTCACGGCTTCTATCAGATGATATCAAAGAATCCAACTATACAAATATTCAAGAATTTGCTAGTTTTATTTCTGATGGAACTCAAAAATTAGATGTCCTATTAAGCAATTTGCTTAACTGGTCTCAGGTGCAAGTTGGTAGCCTTAAAGTGAGAAACGAAAAAGTATCATTGAGTCATTTATCAGAGGAAATTAGAAATCTATTTCAAACAGCTATTAAAGAAAAGAATATTGATTTCTCCAGTAATATCAAGGACGATCATTTTGCTTTTTGCGATCTGAACTCGATCTCAGCAGTCATTAGAAATCTGATTTCAAATGCCATTAAATTCACGCCAATGCAAGGGATTATTCAGATTAGAACTCAGCAAACTAATCAAGAATTAGAAATTGTAGTGACTGATAATGGTGTTGGTATGGATAAAGCCAACCTGGATGCATTATTCAGCATGGATAAAACTATTTCGGCCGGAACCAATAATGAGAAAGGCAGTGGATTTGGCCTTATATTATGTAAAGAATTAGTGGAATTGAATGGCGGTCGAATAGTAGCAGAAAGTGAACTTGGAAAAGGCTCAACTTTTAGGATTTATTTACCAGCTTATTCAAGCTAGATAAAAACTGAACAGTGAAATTTCTCTAGCAGTTGTATCCAAAAGTTCTACGAGACAAATATAGCGCTCATATTGGCCAAATCAAGACAAAGAATTTGACAGCAAATTTTGTTAGAACTTAAAGGTAGCTCCAAAAGTTGCTAATGCCGATCCAATTCCTATTTCAGCAGCTATGCCTGCTTTTTCAGTAATAAAATACCTGGCACCAATTGCCAATCGAATAGAAACAGGTAGTATAGCCGTTGCATTTTGCCCATTATAATACGGATCATCTATGTCAAAAACATATTGTGTATGTTTATAGCCAGCACCTGCAACAGCATAAAAATCAAAATCATCATAAGTTGAAAAATGATAATTCAATCGAGGTGTAATTCTCATTCGTGTTACCGATAGTTTATAATTTAAATAACCACCTGGGGTGAAAAAATCTTCTTCACTCCATGCTATTGAATTTGATGCATAGATAAGATCAAGACCTAAACCTATTTGGTCAGTTAGCATATATTCACCCCTTGCACCTATTGGCCCAATTACATGCAATCCGATGTCAATCGTATTAAAATTTGTATAAAAAGATGTCAGGATACCTGACCAAAGATTGGGCCCACCATAAAAAACATCTACCACAAAATCTCCTTTATGCAAGGCTTGGGCTTTGACTTTATATGATGACATTGAAATTGTAAAGATGATGATAAGAAATGATAGAGATAAAGTATTTTTCATAATTCAATGTATTTTGTTTTAATACGAATTTAAGCTATAATCACTAATTCATTATTAAAAATAATAGTGAGCACCAAGCACGTATTTTAAACTAAACGCAATTCAATTCTATTAGGATTAATAATAATATCCGTAATTTTATTGTGTAATAAATTTTTCACTTACAAAACACAATGTCATGAAAAAATTAATTATACTTATGCTGGTTATTTTACCTGTCTTAACAATTGCTCAGGACACTATATACAAACATAAAGGAAAGCCTATTATTTGTAAAATCAATACAGTAAAGGAGGGCACTGTTTATTACATTAAAGCCGGAAAAGAAAAGGAAAAGAGCATTGCAGAATCAAAGATTAAGAGACACACTTATTCAAACAGGGAATATGAAGTTGCTGAAAAGCATGATGTTGTGTATCGGGATGAAAGAATTGTATTCACACATAATTTCAAACTAAATGGATTAAGCCAAGATGATATTTATGAGCGCTTTACAAAATATATGTCCGATCCTCATGCTGAACTTAAAAAAACGTATAAGAGTAAAAAGCCTGAAGAAAATCGTATAGTTGCACATGTTAATATGCCATCACATTATGAAACTTTTTTTGGTGAGGAGAAAAGCAAGGTACAGTATTCATTGATTTTTCAGGCTAATAACAACAACGTATCATTGGAAATTACGGATGTATATATTAGCTCCGAAGATGCTAATAATTCCATCGAAACCTGGCATGCTCATCCCGGGCATTTTTTCAGAAGCCAGATCGATGTTCTTATAATTGAATTTGATACCATCCTAAAAGAGATTGACAAAAGGCTGAAAAGCTATTAAGAACCGTTTTATTAGTATTGGATTTTAGTAATTTAGCATCTCAACCAAAAACACGATTTCATTGAATACTCCATCAATCACTAAACTAACCTGCCTACTTATTTTTGTCTTGTTCCTGCCGAATATTTCATCGGCATCAAACAATGAAATTGATAGTCTCAGTGTTCTTCTTGAAAACAATAAGCTGGCCGATCAAGAACGCATACTGGTTTTAAATGCTCTTTATTCAAAAAACTTGGATACTGATATCAATCTGGCATTCAACTATATTTCTGAGAGTATTATGCTAGCTAAGCAATTTGAGCAGGAAGAAATTTTTGCACAAACTGCAAGTTTATATAGCAATATTCTGTCTTTACAAGGTGAATACAAAGAAAGTATTTCTTATTTATTTAAAGCACTGAAATATTATGAAGAAAGCAACAATTTCGAAAATATAGCAATTTGTTTTCATGCAATTGGGGAAAATTATAGAGCACAAGCAGAACATGATAAAGCATTAACCTATCTTTTCAAAGGACTTGATATTTCGAAAAAACATCAGATTGACATTGAGATAAAAAATATTTATAATCGAATATCTGCCGTTTTGTTTGAGAAAAAAGAGTATCAAAAGGCCCTTCATTATGCTGATTCTTCATTGAAACACAAACCTGCTCTCAATTCAGCAGCATTTTTGTCAAATACTTTTAACATCATGGGCGCTTTGTATAAAGAACTCGACAAATTTGATTCAGCTCTATATTATTTGCATAAATCATTGCATCTGGGTATTTCTTCTAAAGATTGGATTTATGTTCCCGGATCCTATATCAATATTGCTGCCTTGCATTTGGATAAATATTTATACGATAGTTGTATTTATTATGCACAAGAAAGTTTGAAAATATCCTATAAAACAAAGATTTTAACTTATCAGGAAACAGCTTTACTACAAATATACAGAGCTTTTAAAGCCACTCATGCTTATGATTCAGCTTTAAAATATCATGAAGATTATACAGGGGTTAGGTGGCAAATATTTAATGCAAACCGAAGCGAAATGATTGCTGAAATTCAAACTAAATATGATACTGAAAAACGAATACAACAAACTGAAAAACTACAAATAGAAAATGAATTGCAAAAAAGTAAAATTTTCAGGCAACAAATACTGCTGCTTTTAATTATTATCATCGTTTTAGTAGCATTAACAATTCCATATAGTTTATACCGGCAAAGGCAAAAACTGGCTAAAACAAACACCACACTAATTAAGCAAAACGAAGAAATTGAAAAACAGAGTAACCAGTTAGCTGAATTAAATAATACAAAAGATAAAATACTTTCTATTATTGCCCATGACATGATTAATCCTTTTCAATCTATCATTGGGTTTTCAAACCTATTGTCTAACGAACTTAAAGATTCACCTAATAATGATATTCGGCAATATGCTGAATATATTTCCAAAGGAACACTTAATTTAAACACCTTATTAAGCAACTTACTAAAGTGGTCGCAGTTGCAAGTTGGCAGTCTAAAATTAAATAAGGAAATTGTTTCCATTAAAGCATTATCTGATGAAACTCTTGGCTTATTTGAAACAGCCATAAAGGAGAAAAGAATCAATTGTAGAATCGATATTCATGCAGATCATCAAGCTTATTGTGACACTCATTCTGTTTCAACTGTTATTCGGAATCTTGTTTCGAACGCCATCAAATTCACTCGCTTTGATGGAACAATTAGCATTTCAACAGTAGCCAAAGATCAAGAACTGGAATTCACCATAATCGATAATGGAGTTGGGATGGACGAAGAAAACCTGATAAAATTATTTTCTCTGGACAAGGCCATCTCTTTTGGAACAAATAATGAAAAGGGAACCGGTTTTGGACTCATTCTTTGCAAAGAATTCGTGGAAAAAAATGGCGGAAAAATATGGGCTGAAAGCGAGACCAATAAAGGCACTACAATTCATTTTACCTTGCCAATAAATAAGGATTAATAAGCTGAGTTGTTAGCGTGCAATTGAAATTCTGATAAGATCATTTATTTCTTTCCTACTCATGAATATGAAATAAATGCCCGGATCGTAGGTACTTAAATCTACTGGAATTACTTTTTCCCAGCCATCTAAATCCATTTCAAATACAATAGCTCCTGAAGCAGAACAAATACTAAGTTTTTCAACTCCCTTGGAAACTTCTACATTAAACATTCCATTGGATGGATTAGGATATGCTTTAATGCTTTTCTCTTCCTGATTTTCTTTGATAGCTGTTGTTGGCTTGTCTTTTATGCATTTCCACCAATTGGATGTATTTATCGGTTTAATATCATTTTCAAAATTCTCATCCGACAGGCAAACCTTTTCGTTCCAGATATAGTCGGATTGCATTTGCTGAGCTGATAGCAAGCTTGAGCTAGTCAAGAATAAGAACAAGAGGACACATTTACTAACTGTTTTCATATCTATTGTTTTTAAACTAATGAATACAACGGAAATGCCAACAAACTAACTTGCTGTTTATGTGTCTGTTGTAAAATCTACTGTGAAATTAATCTGTAAAAATACTTGACAATTCTGTTCATGTATTCAACAAAAAAAGCCGACATAAGCCGGCTTTCTGAGTGTATTTATGTTTCAATCCTATTTCGTTGTTTTCTGTCCATTTTTATTGACATTAAATCCTATTGATGCTCCTACATAAGTTCCTGATTTTTTAGGAGAGGCATAAAGATTTACAGGTATGTTTAAATAGCCTGAACGGAAAGTTTTTCCTACTGAGAAAACAAAACCGGAAGAAAATTTTGCACTCCCTCTTTTATCGATATTTGTTTCTCTTTCATAAAATTCAGTATAATGCATATAATTACCAGTAACAGGATCTCTATAATCCCACTCACTTTCAATATGCCATTTCCCAGTTTCTCCAATTAAGCCCTGAGTATCATAAAAGCCACGTGCTTCCCTTCTGAATCCCATTGAAGGACCAAAACCAATTTCCCATCCTGTGCTATTACTTCTGAATCCATTCATAAAAATAAAGCTTGGGTTAAACATTTGCTGCTCCAATCCACTAATCATAAATAAATATTCAAATAAACCCTGAAAATTACCAGCACTCATGTATTGTGTTTCAAATTGATATCCAAATTGAGTCATTAATGGAAAAGCATCCCATCCTCCACTATTGATTGGATCTTGTAGTCTCTGACCTAATTTACCCGTAATATAGGCAGCTCCCATACGTGGACCATTAAGTTTTAAGCGAGTTTGAGGTGTATTCATGGGGTCATCATAATTCACCAGCATGTTAACAACATTTGGATCATTTTCTTTACCAAATACATTTTTTACAGAGATTTCGATCATTTTCTGAATATGTTCAGGCATAATAAGGTATTCCATCACATTCGCTGTTTTGACTGCTTCATTCTTTACATCGATCAATCTTAAGCTGAAAATGATTTTGTTTCCCAATTGTTCGAGATTACCTGTTAACATAAAGTCAACTTCCATTTTTTTACCAATCTCAATTAAACATTTCTTCCCATAACAAATTTCAATATTGTTAATTTTTACGAAATCCGACATATCATATTTGTCCATCACTTCGTAAATATTCAGCTTCTCAACTTCAATTCTTACCAAGTCAGCCACTGACTCCTGATCATATTCGAAGTTTTTAGTATCAATGCTTAAAATAGCAATACTCTGTTTGCTTTGAGAAAATGAATTTGACCATAATAATAAGGTTACAAATAATAGTGTTACTAGTTTTTTCATCACTTTTTCATTTATGTCAACACTATGATTGACGTTAATTTATAATATGATTCAAAACTAATATTAGCTGGTAGGTGGTGGAAATTGGTTTTCGCGTCCTGTTATATATTATACAAACGTTTTAATAATTTAGAGAGAATAAACAATGGTTTCTATTGATTCAAGCAAATTTATAGAACACGAAACACTTTAATTTGCAAAAATTGCAAAAACCAAATCGGAAATTATTGATATTTACTAAAAAAAAGTATCTTTGGCAAAAGACTTTAACGAAATGGAAACACAAGCCCTTTTATTTCAACAAATTAAAAACTCAATCCCTCAGAATCTTTCGCTTGTAGATGAAGTATCTGATTTATTGAATATAAGTTCAGATAGTGCTTACAGAAGAATCCGGTCAGGAAAAAGTTTATCCATTGACGAACTACAGAAACTCTGTTCTCATTTCAACATATCACTTGACAAGCTTTTTAATATCAAAACAAATCATATTCTATTTAGTGCATCCGACATTAATCATATTCATTTTTCTTTTGAAGATTATATGGCTTTTGTACAGGCAAGTCTTTCGCAATTTGCTAGATCAGAAAACCTAGAAATGATTTATTCTGCTCAGGATATTCCTCTTTTTCATCATTTCCGACATCCTGAGTTGGCTGCTTTTAAAGTGTTCTTTTATTTGAAAGCTGTATTGCTTTTCCCTGAATATGTTAACAAAAAATTCTCATTTGAAGATACGCTGGAAACAACCATGAAAATTGGTAAAAAAATTATTCAGACTTATGAGCGAATACCAGCAAAAGAAATTTGGAACCAAGAAACTATTAATAGTTTTTTAAGACAAATAGAATTCTCGTTTGACATTGGCGTTTTTGAAAACCCAGAAGATGCATTTATATTGTGTGACCGTTTGGATGAAGAAATAAATCATATAAAACTACAGGCTGAAAGAGGTTATAAATATACGGAACAGGATTCCAGCAATAATTCTAACGATAACTATCAGCTTTATTCAAGTGAAGTAATTGTAGGAGATAATACCATTTTGGTAAATATGGACAAATCTCAAATAACCTACCTGACCTATAACGTACTTAGTCTATTATCTACTTCAGACGTTCACTTTTGTCAAAGTACCGAAAAACATTTACGAAACGTAATTTCAAAATCGGCTTTGATCAGTTCAGTTTCAGAACGAGAACGTATCATATTTTTCAATAATATGCATCAGAAAATAGACAAGCTAAGAAGTCGATTAAAAAATTCTGATTGAGTTAACCTTTCAAAATCATTTCAATTTTCTCAATTTGCTGGTGTCGTTCAAAAGAGTATATTGGATCTTTATCTAGCAAATACCTATAAAATTGTTGGGCTTGCTGCATGAATTTTCTTGCTTTCTGCGTGTCTTTCTCCACGCTTCCAATATGAAATAATATTTTAGCTAAATGATCCAGATAGATGAAACTGGCTGTTGAATCCGATTTCAATAAGGCAATCGTTTCTTCAGCAGATAATTGAATCAAATTATCCAGAGAAAGATCTAGGTTTTCTTTCAAGCTATTTTCAACCATAGCAACAGCCTCAATTTGCTCTCCTCCTTTTTTCATTTTTAAGAAGTCAGCAACCAACTGTGCTAAAAAACGACCTATTTCATCGATTTGGTTTTTCAGGTAATCATATTGAGGCATAGCAAACTATTTATTGAAGGCTAAATTTATGAATTCGTGACCTACATTTAGCACATAAATTTACATCAACAAAGTCGATTGTTTTAATTGTTTCATTCGCATCACGCATAAAACAATCGATATCCGGACAATGTGGGATGCCCAGATTATGACCCAATTCATGAAGACTAACCTTTTGCAAGCGATTAATGTTTTTAACTTTATCTGCAGAGAAAATCCTGTATGTGGAAACAACACAACTTGATCCTGGCCGATAACCTAATCCAAAAACGCCCCAATCAGCATATTTGCTTTCTGGTTGTTTAATTTTCCTGAATTTATCTCTTTTTGTTGTAGATATATCTTTTGTTGTTAGACCAATAATATGGTCTACACCTTTTGGTCGGTTTTCCTTTAAGAATCGAATAATAGAATCAGCCCGATAGCGTGGTGACTTAATCTGAACAAAGTAATTTTCAGGAATATCAATAGGCTCTAATCGTATAGTTTGAAATCCGTAAAAGCGTTGAATAGCAAACTCAACACTATCAATAAGTTCAGTAGGAAAACCTGTGAATGGCTGAATTGCCACCTTCGTGTTTTCGCGCTTTGTGCATCCCAAAACAATTAGAAAAAATAATGCACTCCATATCCAAATTCGATTCATAGAAATAAAACGTGTATTAATTATAAATAGTATTCGTCACTTTATCTTATACTTTCCAAACTTAATGAATTAAATTTGTTTAGCTAATACGCAATTACAATGGAAAATCTTTTTCAAAGCTATAAAACACATCTTGCTCAAACCACCAATTTTGCTCCTGTACAGCTGGAAATTGAAAAAGCAGAAGGAATATATTTACACGATAAAGAGGGCAAAAAATACATCGATTTAATTTCAGGAGTTGCCGTAAATAACTTGGGCCACAGGCATCCAAAAATAATGGATGCTATACAAAAACAACTCGACAAATACCTCCACATTATGGTTTATGGTGAGTTCGTACAGGAAGAAACCGTTAAACTGGCTGAAAAATTAGCAAGCCTTTTACCTACAAGCTTAAGCAGTTCATTTTTTGTCAACTCCGGAAGCGAAGCCATTGAAGGAGCTATTAAACTTGCCAAACTGCATAGCAATCGTTATGAGATTATTTCATTTAAAGGTTCCTATCATGGAAGCACACAAGCAACATTGAGTTTATTGGGAGATGAGAAATTCAAAAATCCTTTTCGGCCTTTAGCTCCATTACAAAAGCAATTGGAATTCAACAATTTTGAACAAATAAAGGAAATAACATCCCAAACAGCTTGTGTAATAATTGAACCTATTCAAACGGCTTCAGGAATGATTATGCCTAAAGATAATTTCCTACAATCAGTAAGAGAACAATGTAACAAAACTGGGGTACTCCTTATTTTTGATGAAATTCAAACTGCCTTGGGACGAACAGGAAAATTATTTGCCCTTGATTATTTCCACGTTGTTCCCGACATTTTATGTCTGGCAAAAAGTTTAGGCGGTGGCTTGCCAATTGGCGCCTTTATTTCATCTCCCGAAATAATGAATTCTCTAAATAATGGACATCCTTTAATGGGTCATGCCACCACTTTTGGTGGGCACCCAATGGTATGTGCTACTGCTTTGGCAACATTAGAAGTTCTTAGCAGCGAAAACTATCTTAAGGAAATAGAATCCAAAAGCTTGTTATTCCGAAAACTTCTTGTTCATTCCAAAATCAAGGAAATTCGTGGAACAGGATTTCTGTTGGCAGTGGATTTGGGAAATGCTGAAATCACCCAAAAATTTGTTGAAAACGTTATACCAAATGGCCTTATCACCTATTGGTTTTTATTTGATAATACCTCCTTTAGTATTATCCCTCCCCTCACCATTACTGAAGAAGAAATTGAAGAGAGTTGTGCCATTATACTGAAAACGCTGGATGAGATTTGATTGGTCTGGCCTAAATCAAAGAGGCATGGTGATGAACATATTTTGAAATTTGATTTGCTGTGAATAACTCCTTTTTGAAACTCCTCGCATAATCCCGAACATTGTTCAACAAATCCAGTCTTAACTACATGTCAGCAGGTCCAGCCAAAAGGAAGAAAATAAGGGATAAGAAACTCATTGAATTTGATGTGAACAAAGCAGGGCCACGTGCAGATGGCATCTTTGCTTTACCTTTTGATCTGGATGAATCAGATGCGGTTATCATCCCTATTCCATGGGATATAAGTTCCCCAAATGATGGAGCAGCAAACGCGCCCGAAGCAATTTTAGAAGCATCCAAAAGCTTAAGCCTGTTTCAAGAAAAATTAGAAGATGCATGGAAAAATGGAATCTTCATGCATAACATCCCTCTAAAGTGGAAGGAAAGCAGCTATAAACTTCGAAAGATCAGAAACCGGATTGAACGCCAGTTCCGCAAGAAACTTTCAGAAGCTAAACGAGCTGAATTAATTACAGATTGTAAAAACATAAACCTTACGAGCAAACTTCTTAATGATTGGGTGGAACATATTTCAGGCGAATACCTGAAATCGCATAAACTGGTAGGTTTGTTAGGTGGCGATCAGGCAATATCGTCAGGTTTTATTACCGCATTATCACGTAACTACGATAATATTGGCATATTGCATTTGGATGCCTATCCTAATTTATATAGAAGCTACGAAGGTTTAGATTACTCTGATTTTTCTAGTATGTATCATGCGTTGAAACTAAATCAGGTTAAAAAATTAGTTTTAGCTGGTTGTCGTGAGGTTACTTATGAAGAAAAAGAAGTCATCGATAAAAACTACCAAATTATTAAGTACTATTCCGACAAATATATCAAGGAAAAACAATTTAAAGGCACCACCTTTAAGATGCTGATAAGTGAAATAATTAGTCCCTTGCCTAAAAATGTTTACATCAGTTTTGATGCAAGCGTGCTTCAACCGCATTTAATGCCACAGGTTGGATTTCCGCAACCATCTGGATTTTCTTATGAAGAAATCTCCTTCCTGATTTCCGAACTCATGCAAAGTGGCAAAAGAATAATTGGTTTTGACTTATGCGGTATACGTCCAAAAAAGGAAAATGAAAATTGGGATGCTCAACTTGGTGCCCAACTATTATTGGAACTGACAAGCTTAATGATTAATACACATAAGAAGTAGAAACTCTTCGATCATAAAATCACCTACATCAAAAAGCAAAAATTGTAGTAAATTTGGGCTAATCAAAGCAATTTGTTATGCCCACAAGAATTTTATGTTTTCTGCTAATTTCAGCCTTAATTTCCACTTGTTCATTCGCTCAAATCAGTATTCAAAAAAGTGTTCCTGAGCAAGGAATTGTATACCTGAAACAAGATATTAATGCAGGTGTGTTAATGGATAAAAACACAACTCCCTTTATTGATTACCAATCAGTAAAAATAAATCATAACGCGCTAAAATCGAATGATGTAATTAGCAGCACATCTGGAAAGGAAATACTTTTTCCGAATGAAAAAGCAGTTTTTCAGATTGATATCGATGCGCAAAGTATCGAATTTATTACGCCCGAATATACATTAAACCCTTTGTGTCAGTCGGCATTAAACAAAGTTCCAAATTGGTTAAAAGATGATTTACATCGTCAATTCAGAAAACTTGCTGTATTTAAAATAGATGGAATTTTTGCCAATCAAATAATTAATGCACCCAATGCTATTGTAGATGAAGTTGCTTTTCAAATTGCAAACTTATCCACTGAAACACTTAAAGATTCAAGATTCCGAAGCACTATTGATTTAGTAAAAGAAAACGCACAACATATTTATAACGTGGTTGATTCCTTAAAATATGTGAGGCTGGTGGAACACGGCAGTTATGCATCAGGAGATTATTACACCACTACTGAATATAAAATAAAAGAAGGATCTAACTTTATCTGGTCTGAAATTCCAAAGGAAATTTACTATTGGTATGTAGTTATGCCTAAAATTGATCGCGAAGGAGTTTATAAAGAAGACCGATCATCCAGCACACAGTTTCGGACTTATGGCTATTTCTGGCGTGAATATTTGTGGTCAAATCCGCACTCAGTTTTCGATTATACTCAAGTAAATATAACTACATCAAAAGGAACAATTGATACTATACAACGCTTCGGTGCCATTATGCAGCAACCCGAATATTTATGGGATAGGGTTGAGAAATACTTTCCATTCAATCGATCATTTGATCCAGAAGATCATGCACTGGATGTATTAGGCAATTGGGCTTCCCGCTCCTTGCCAATAGATGCTGCAGGCAACCGACCTTTTGAGCCTAATCAGATTATTAATGAGCACAATGGAAATTGTCACGAGGATGCATTGCTCGTTGCTGCTGCCTGTAGAACAGCCTTAATTCCGATTGTTCATATTGGTGTTCATGGCGAAGATCATGCTTATGGGATGATTTGGGATGAAGATTGGTATCATTATGAGTTTTTCAGAGGCGGATTCAGCCAAGTAATCAGCCCCTCCTTTGCTGGTATTACCAATATGATGAAAGGTGGTAGCTATAGTTGGACTACTTCCATTGCACATACAACCCGTGCAGATGGTTATCCTGATATTTTATCTTCATACTACAACGATAAAATGTGCACACTCAAAATTCAGGTAACTGATCAAAATGGCAAAGCAGTTGATGGAGCAAAGGTAGAATTCTGGTGTAGCCCCGGTGCTTATAGCACAGGTTGGGTCGACAATGTGGGATTTGCCTGGACAGATCATACAGGTATTGCCAGCGTGAATGTTGGAGCAGGGAAAAAATACGGTTACCAAATTTTCCATAAAGACTTTGGCTATATTCCTAACAGCACGCAAGCCAACATCATTAACACAACTATTGCATTAGATAAAGAGACCTATCCGGTGACAGCTCAATTTTTAGCAGGAAGCATGCCTGAGTTGAATTATGGAAATAGAATAGATTTGCCCAAAACAGCTTCATTTGGTTTGCACATTAATTTCACAGCACAAGGAGTTATTGCAGGACAAAACACTGAAGATGTTCAGAATAGCACGTTTGCCCTCAAAACACCTGATAATGGTTCACTTACTTTTTTTGTTTGTGATCAGGCAAATTATGACCAATATAAAGCAGGACAAGCATTTGATTATTATTTCCCAGTAAAATACTTCAACAGTGGAAATCTATACCTCCCCGTACCTACAGTCGGAAAATGGTATGTCGTTTTTTCTAATGAAGAAGCAACAACGAATTATCAGCAACTCGAAGCAAATGTGGAACTAATTAGTAATGCAATTTGGGCTGGATTGGATGAATTTGAAGAAGACAATTCTATTACAGTATATCCAAATCCATTTAATCAGAATTGCACAATAAAAGCCCCAATACATACAAACCACATTGAAATTTTCAATTTGTGTGGAGAGCTTGTTGAAACAATGCAACATTCACCTTTTGTGTGGAAACCTGACGATGGCATTTCTGATGGTATTTATATTATTAAAGCTTATCAGGAAAATTCAATGATAACTTCTAAAGTGATATATAGAAAGTAGAAGGATTCTCCATTTCCGCCTTTGTTGGTGTTATCACCAACAAATATGTTTCTACCGGCAGATTGCTATTTTCACAGTCAAACACAGTTTCCCTTGCAGGAGACACTTTGTGGATATAACTCAGGTTTGTCCAATCAGTGTCTCACATAGTGGACACTGATAATTTTCAAGTACTAACTGCATCATACACTATTTCTTTGATTGCACCAGTTTCTTTTTTTTTCTTCACGTAAAATTTTCTCTATTTTTCGACCTTTTGCAATTCATCAACCAATTTGTCTAAAAACCTAACTTGTTGAGTTAATGGGTTCACTATTTCCTCAATTCTATAACCACATATGACTCCTTTAATCAGGTGGGCATTTGGATTTAATTCGGCTTTTTGAAAAAATTCTTTGAAGGTTGTTTTATCATCAATAAATTCTTGCACTTTTATTTCGTCATAACCAGTCAACCACTCAATGACCTGAAAAAGTTCATCCTTTGTCCTTCCTTTTTTCTCAACTTTTGACAAATAATGAGGATATACCGAAGAATAAGTCATTTTTGCTATACCTTCATTATGTTCCGGTGAAACTTTCATATCTTATTTTTCCTTTCTCATAAACTCAAATGCTCCTTTACGAAGTTGGATACCATACTCCAAATAGGCTTTCATACAAGCAAGGAAATTTGCCCATCCTTCCGTATTTTCCAAAACCCATTTAAGGTTATCTGCAGTAAGTTCCTTTCCGTTTTCGTTTACTCTTACTATTGTACTATTGTCTGCTAACTTTTTTAATGTAATGGTTACAACAGTTTCTGGATCCCATATAAATGAAATTGAACGATTGGTTTCAATTTCAATATTCTTGATAGGAAACTTATCAGGAAATTCCGGAAATTTCCAAATCACGTCTTTTCCAGTTTCCAATCTTCCACTACTTTCCGAAATGAAATATTTGGTCATTTTCTCTGGATTTACAATCCCTTCAAAAACTTCGTTTATTGGTTTTTGAATTTGTAGTGATGCATTAGATTCAAGTCTCATATCAATTTCCTTTTCTCTTGAATATCATATATTTACTCAACTTCAAATTGGTTCTATCGTTTGAGCTTTTTGCTGTGAAAATAACACTTCTCTTCACCATCCCGAAAGCTTTCAGCACATAAAATCTTATACCCTCGTCAGCCGAAATTTCAACCTAGGCTGACTTTATTGACATAACTTAAAATCATTGTTAGGCCAAGCCAAGTGCTTATTCTTCTATTTTCAGAATACTTTCAATTTGAATTTTATTTGCAGGAAGGTAGTTTGACGCAATATCCCAAATTATTTCATAATCAATTCCAAAGTATTCATGACTTACTTTATTTCTTAGCAAGTACATTTCACTCCATGGGACTTCAGAATATTTGTTTTTAATTTCCTCGGGGACATTTTTGGCTGCTTCACCAATAATCTCAAAATTTCTAATTACAGCGTCAACAGTTTTATAGTCTTGTTTGAAGTTCATGAAAGTCAAATTCTCTATATATTCTTCAATACGACTCATTGCGACTTGGATGTCTTCAAGATACATACGAAAGACACGATATTCTTTTTTCATTAGACGTAATTGACTTGATTAAGAATATTATCTTTAATCTGTGCTTTCAAAGCATTTTTTGTGACTAGGTCTATTTTTCTATTGAATATTTTCTCTAAATATAATTCAAGTGAAAAGATTTTCCAGCCAATTGGTCTTTCCAATTCAACTAAAATGTCAATATCACTAAGTTCAGTTGATTCATCTTCTGAAAATGATCCAAACAAGCCTATTTCTTTAACTGCGTACTCTTTTGAAAGTGTAGGCTTTAGTTCTTTTAATTTTGATAATATGAAAAGCTTTGTAAGCATAATTCAAATTTACAGATTTTTTATTTGTAACGCTCAGTTTGTTTATTTCGCAATAACAACCATTTAGGATGATAAAGCTAATGTTTTATGCCTTTAAAAAATATGTTCAAATACAGACATTTGTCCAATCAGTGTCTCACATAGTGGACAGTGATGATTTACCTCCTTTTCCGCCTTTGTTGGTGCTATCACCAACAAATATGTTTCTACCGGCAAATTGCTATTTTCACAGTCAAACACAGTGTCCCTTGCAGGAGACACTGTGTGGATATTACGCAGGTTTGTCCAATTTTGTCCAATCAGTGTCTCACACAGTGGACACTGATAATTTTCAAGTACTATTCGCCTTTGTTGGTATTATCACCAACAAATATGTTTCTATCGGCAGATTGCTAATTTAAAATAAAAATAAGCTGTTGGTGAAAAACATCAACAGGAGCACAAAATTGATAACTTCATGGAATCTAGCTTTACTCTCCGAAATAATTATGGAGGAGAGGATGTAGTTCAGCCGGTAGTTTATTCTGGGTAGTGTGTACCAAATGAACTCCTAATTATAAGCCAAAATGTTTCTTAATCTCATTTTCAATCTCACTTGAATTTTGTCTTGAATCAAAAATTGTTATTATGTAAATAACTTCTTGCTCAACTTTGTATAGAGCTATTGACTGCTTTGTAATTACTAATTTTCTTAAATCTGGCCTGGTTTGACTTATGGGGAATATTTCTGGAGTGGATTTTAGTATTTCAAACTTATCGTTCATTTTTTCAATAAACTTAAGTTTTGTTTTTGTCGACCACTCTTCTTCTAGGTAGTTAAGTAGTTTAACAAGCTTAAATGAGGCAAGAGAAGTTAACTTAATTTTCATGTATTATTCTTTACAAATTCTTCCCATTCGATAGTTTCACCATTTTCAATCTGTTTAAGTCCTAATTCTATTTCAGCTTTTTGGGATTCTGAGAGATCTAACCAAAAATCTTTATTTGATTTTTTTAATGTTTGAAATAGTTTTGTTAAAACTTCCTTACTATCTAAATCCAGAATTTGTCTAACCAATTCTAATTTTAATGCTTGAATATCCATTCCATTTTTGGTTTATACAAAGTTAATCATTTTCCTGAAACCTGATCCATTCTAGCATTTTGGCTAACGTTTTGAGCTGTTGTTTTTATCGGCAGATTGCTGTTTTAAAATAAAAATAAGCTGTTGGTGAAAACACAAACAGGGGCACAAACACAAACAGGAGCACAAAATTGATAAATTCATGGAATCTAGCTTTACTCTCAGAAATAATTATGGAGGAGAGGAGGTCGTTCAACCACTAGTTCATTCTGGGTACTGCGTACCAAATGAACGCCTAATTATTGGCTGTAGTTTATTATTTTTTCGGATTTGCTAATATTATTTTCATAAAAGCTGTTTCGTACCTTAAGAAAGTTAGTTCTACTTTCATATCTGTAATCTCTGTGATACTAATACTTGTGAAGTCCAATTTAAATGGAAGTAGAAATTGCGTAAATGATAAAGGATTCGAAAGGTAAACCAATCTTACGTACTCGTTAGTTATTGGGAAATAAATGGATATTGAATCTATAAAATTTAAGTATATATTCTGTACATATCGATTGTCCTCCAATTCAACGGTATAAACAATAAGTGTATCATTCTTACTTCCGTTAAGAACCTCCTTATGGTTAAAATACGTGGGTTCCACTTTCAATTTTTGAGGTCCTGAAATATGATTAATTAATCTAATTTCTATTGGACTATAGTAAATATAATCAACGTGTTGCGCTTTTGCTGAAATGGAAAACAATATCATGAATCCTAGTATTGTTATTTTTTTCATATTTCCTAATGCTTACTATCGTCCAATTTTATTGTATTTGTACTGAGTCCTTTAATCATAAACGATTCAGTATATTCAAAGTCAAAATATTTTGAAAAATCTTATGTTTCTTCCTGCAGATTGCTGTTTTAAAATAAATACAAGCTGTTGGTGATAACACCAACAGGGGCGCAACCATTTTGTAAAACTATTGTTAGAAAACGTTTCAATTTATTCCTAGGTCATTAGTAAATGTTGCATCAGGAACAATTTCCTTTCTATCAACTCCAGAAATATCCTTTATAATTGAGATAACAATTGAATTAACATTGTTTCTACTTAGCCCAAACTCAGACCTCAGCTTATCCAAATTTTGAACTACAATTTTTTCAGACAGCTCTTGAATAGTATCATTTGCAAATACCTGATCTCTATTTGCCAAAAACCAGCCTGTAAACTTTGGAATTTTTAATTCTAATTCTTTGCTAATATCTTCCCAAACTTCTTGTCTTCTTTTTTTATCCCAAATCTTAGATATTTTAAGAGTTGGACTGAATTTCATCGGAGAAATTGTGCTATTTGAAGTAACAAATTTTCTCAATCTGAAATAAATGAGTTGATTAAAACATACTTTTTCTGATTTGGTTTCAACTAAACTCCATACATGATCACTCAATTCCCCAACGGTTCGAATTCTTTCTGCCTCATTATCTTCAATTGTAATATCGAAACACTCTTCAATATCTACTAAAATTTGAATACTATCCAATCCCATACAAATGTTTTCTAACTAGGTTTCTAACGAATGCTTAATACGCAATAACAACCATACAGGATTATAAAGTGAAAGTTTTTTGCTTTTAAAAATCATGTTCAAATACAGACATTTGTCCATTCAGTGTCTCACATAGTGGACACTGATGATTATAACTCAGGTTATAATATTTCTACGGTTTTATTTGTTGGTCTATACTTTGAGAATATAGTTCCACCAGCAGAAGTTGCTTCCTGTAAATCGATTTCATGCTTCTTGTCAAAAAACAAAGTTGCCTGACCCTCAGGAAGTTTTTCTAACTTCGTTTTTTCAAGGATAATACTGGTTGAACCCGTTTTCGTTTCTCCAAATAGCTGACTAGCATTGCCCACAGCATCAATTAACAAAGCAACATTTTCACCATCAGCCAAAGCATCTCCATCCCAGAAAAATTCAAAAGCAGCATCGTTTGGAATTTCGTCAATAGTATCAACATAAGCGATTTCTGTCATGTAAACTTTGTTTGCGAATTCTTTGGCATCGGTATCGATCCATTTAAAACTAGCACTGTCTTTTTTACCTGCAAATTCAACCTCATAAATAGTAAATACATCTAGAATTTTGCTCATTAGTTGTCCATCACAACTCACTTCACTTCCTGTTGCCAGATAGAGTGGCGTGCCTATAACATTACCAAAACGAAAAGTAGCTCTAGCTTTTGTGATATCGGTATTCTGATTATAGAATAACTCATATATCACATAAATTCTGTCCTGATCAACAGATGCAGAAGATTCTGGTTCCTGACAAGCATTAAATACCAGTCCCGAAAACATGAAAACACCCAGTACGATCCATAAATTTTTAGCCTTCATATTGTTCAATTTTAATAATAAAAAAGATTATCATCTCAAAGTTACAAAATATTACATATCATCATTCTGCATATTATTGCAGTATTGTGAATTACTTGGGTTTTTCAGGATTTACAATAATTCTATTTTTGAAGTAAAAATAAGCTGTGTCCCCAATATCTGTTATAATAATCATCAGCACCTATTTCCTGATTTTACTTGGTATCTCCTGGCTAACAGGCAGAAAATCAGACAATGCATCTTTCTTTCTTGGCAATAAGCGCTCACCATGGTTTGTAGTTGCTTTTGGAATGATTGGCGCTTCTTTATCAGGAGTAACCTTTATATCTGTTCCGGGTTGGGTTGGATTAAGCCAGCTATCCTATATGCAAGTTGTGCTAGGTTATCTGATAGGATATTTGGTTATTGCAACCATACTCATGCCCCTCTATTATAAATTAAACCTGACCTCTATTTATACATATTTAGAACAAAGGTTTGGTAAATGGGCTTATAAAACCGGTGTGCTTTTCTTTTTGGCATCGCGCACATTTGGAGCTGCTGCCAGACTATTTATTGTAGCAAGTGTTATTCAACTTACTGTTTTGGATGCATGGAATGTTCCCTTTCTGGTAACAGTAATCATTACCATCCTTTTAATTTATTTATACACCAACAGAGCGGGAATAAAAACCATTATATGGACGGATACCTTGCAAACCTTTTTTATGTTGGCTGCTGTTATTATATCCGTAGTTCTAATTTCAAAAAATCTTGATCTCAATTTTAAGGAGATGTACCATACCTTGGCCGATTCATCCTATTCAAGAATTTTCTTTTTCGATAATTGGCAGGAGAAACATTTCTTCTGGAAACACTTTCTGGGAGGAGCATTTCTGGCTATAGCTATGACAGGACTGGATCAGGACATGATGCAAAAAAACCTGAGTTGCAAAAACATCGAAGATGCCAAAAAGAATATGTTTTGGTTCAGTATTATTTTAGTGCCTGTAAATTTACTTTTCCTTTCTCTGGGTATATTACTTATTTTATTTGCCAATAAAAATGGAATAAATCTGCCAATTGATACCGACCAAATATTCCCATTAATTGCCACAGGAGGCTATTTAGGGTCAACACTGGGTTTGTTTTTTATTGTTGGAATTGTTGCAGCCGCTTACTCCAGTGCTGATTCTGCATTAACAGCTTTAACAACCTCTTTTAGTGTAGATATTCTTAATGTGCAAAAACTGAATGATGAGGCAAAAATTAAACGCATTAGAAAAAGGGTTCATGTGGGTTATTCCCTCGTTTTACTATTTGTCATTCTTGGATTTAAAGCGCTTAATAATTCTGCAGTAATTGATACAATTTTTAAAGTAGCCAGTTATACGTATGGGCCATTGCTTGGACTCTTTTCATTCGGGATAATCTCGAAACGAAGCCTTCCTAACAATATTTTAGTTACAATAATAACGATAGTTTCTCCCCTATTCTGTTATTTGATTACGCTAAAATCTGCGCAATGGTTTGGTGGTTATACTTTCGGTTACGAGCTCCTTATACTCAATGGCTTACTCACTTTTCTTGGGCTATTAATAATCAGTAAAAAATCAAATGAGTAAAGAAGAACATATTACTCAGCTATCTCTTTTTTTATTAAGAGTTGAGGAATTATTGGCCACCAGTGTTGAGGATTGTAGAGGTCATAATGTCGACTGGAAATTATTCAATGATTTTAAAAAAGAAATGATTGATTTTTTGAATACTGAAATTGGCAAATCACATGAGCTTACAAAAGAGTTTTTGGAGGTGGTTACTGAAAACAAAAAATACAAAGTGATTTATGCCCGTGTGATACTGAAAGATCTGTTGCAAGAATTGAAAACCGGAGAAAAGTCTCAGAGGGCCTAAGAATATTTATCTCAACAAACTTAAAGTGCCAGCATATCTTTCCAGCTCATCATCCAGCTTTACTTGCAAATTATAATAATAAACACCTAAAGGAGATATTTTGTTTTTAAAATAACCATCCCAACTTGCGTTATTTTCAGCTGATTCGAAGATTAACTCACCCCAACGATTGAAAATTTGCATTCCAACTATTTCAGCACCATAGCATTTTGCACTAAAATAATCATTGAGTCCATCGCCATTTGGCGTAAAAGAATTTGGAACAAATATGCTGGGTTCTATACTTTCAACAACAATGTTAGAATTTGAAATTATATCGGGTTTCAAATTCCGAATGGCTCTCACTTTATAGGCATGTTTTATCAACATGGGATCAATCTGGTGAATATATACAGTATCTTCATACCCCACGGAATTAATATTCGTAAATACCGGACTTTGCATTGTGGAATAATGAATCTCATACTGATTGACTCCTTCTTCCCAATGTTGGTAATGCGACCAGGTCAATACAATATCCTCATCTAAATTGCTCTTGTTTATTTTTAGCAATATCGATTTCCCGACATTGCTTTTTTTGCTTATAAAATAACAGTTTTTATGCATCACATAAATCCTGTAATAATATGATTTTTCACTTGTATTAACAGCATCATCTGTATAGGATAAAACATTTTGATCCAAAGACTTTACATATTGATAGTCGATATTATCGGTTGATCTGAATACGAGATATTCATGATCGAAATCGATGTCTGCCTTTTCCCATTCAATCAAAATCATTTCATTTTCTACGGAAACTCTCAGCAATTCTATTGCATTGATAAAAACATGTTTAGCTGCTACTACATCATCCACATTGCTAAATGAGAATTGAGAATGCCCATCTTCCTCATAGGCTTTAACCTGATAGAAATAGGTATCAGAACAATTGATATTGGTGTCCAAATAATACAAAATGCTTCCATCAACTGAGGCCATAAGGTTAAAAGAGCCTGAAGATTTCATATCCTTTCGAAACAATTCGTACTTGCTTACTTTATTCCAACCCACATAGGGTGTCCAGTTCAGATGATTTCCTAAACTATCGGCTGTAACTTTTAAATTTATCAGACAATGTAGCTTGCTGGCATCGCTCTGGTTGTTGCAATAATCCAAACTTTGAATGTAATAGCATTGTGGAATAAGACCGTTTATTAGTGTATCAATAACAAGTGTATCTTCAGCATGCTGAATATATCGACTATTTTTAACCACCCCCCAATAATCCGCTCTATTCATCTTGAAATTCTTAAAATCATAATCGGCATTAGCTGAAAACAAAACCTCGTCTAATAAAGGATCAATAATATGAGTTGTTTTATACAAGAATGGTTTAGTGGGATTTATTGTATCGTAATAAATATGAACTATATTTTCCTTTCTAACAGAATCATAACATCCCTGATCATCCACCACCACAAGGCTTACACTGTATTTCCCTGTATCGATATAGGTAAATGACGGTTCAAAAGCAGTAACTATTTGTCCATTTCCCAAATACCATGTCCACGACAAAATTTCCTGTTCGTGCCACGTCAGATTAATGAATTCGCTTTCATGACCAACACAGGTCATTTTTCCTTTCACCTGAAAATTTGCTATGGGACTTTTATAAACATAAATGGTGTCTTTTGTTTCAATACTCGTTTTACAGCCCAACGAATCTTCCATAATTAATACAGGATAAAACTTTCCTGGATAGGTATATTGATGAATAACCACACTATCATGAGAAATACTTCCATCGCCAAAACTCCAGCTATACTCTTTTACTTTGGAAGTAATAGGAGTAAATTCACAAACAAGACTGTCGCATCCAGATAATGGTTCAATATGAAAATACCCAGTTGCCCCATTGACTCGAATAATATCAGACAAAATCAGTGTGTCTTCACATCCATCTACATCTTTTACTATTAAACTAACTGAATACAAACCGGGCTCTCTATATGTATTTGAAGGGTTTTTATGAGTGGAAGTAGACGCATTTCCAAAATCCCAAAAATAAGAGCTAATTGCTTTGCTACCAGGAATTGATTTGTCTTGAAAATGAACAATAACAGGCGGACAATTATTTGCGGTAGATTGTATAGTATAAGCAAAATCAGCCTTAGGTGGTCGGCTAATAATCGTTAAAATTTGTTCAGCAGAGTCCTGACAACCATAAACATCAGTTACTACAACCTTAGCCGTAATAATAGTGTCGGAACTAAAATAATGGAATAACTCCTGGCCAGAACCGGCATAATTTCCATTGAAATACCATAGAGCTGAACTAAGTGAATTAATTAAGGTATCGTGATCATAAACCCCAAGTTTTATTGCAGCTTCCTTGCATTGATCGGCAACATGATAGTAAATAATAGCTTTGGGATTAGTAGGATACACTCTTTTTGTTGAATAAGCATAACATCCTAAACTATCCTGAAGCTTTAAAACAACATCGTAACCCGTACTTTGATCCATACCTGAGGGTATAGAGAAATAAGTATAAGAGGTGTCCTTATCGAATGTATAAAAACTACCGCCATCGCCCATATTCCATTTTCTTTCAATAATGGGAAAGGCAGATCGCGCATTGTCAATAAAAGACATTGTAACCGGAACACAACCTTGTCCAGGATTTGCCAATAAATTTGGTTTGATATCTGATATTTTGATCATGGCCTTTTTCACAATAAAAGTATCACAACCTGCCGCATTAGTTATCTTCAAACTAACATCATAAGCTCCTCCATAAACATAATAATGTTTAGGAGATTTTATTCGCGCAGTTCCTCCATCACCAAATTCCCAAAAATAATCAACCGCTTGGGTAGAAGTATCTGAAAAAGCTACTTCAATACTGCTGCAATTTTCCAACGGAAATGCAGTGAAATCATCCTTTGGCGTATCCAATACGTACACATTCCCAAGCACTGAATCAACACAGCCGGTAATTGTATCCCATACAACCAACTTGACTTGATAAGTGCCTTTACTGTAAATATGATCTGGATTCTCCTTTGTTGAATAAGAATTATCGCCAAAATCCCAATACCATTTATTGCCTCCTATTGAGTTGTTTAAGCCCCTAACTACTGCTGATGCACAAAATACCCTTGGGTCTGTTAGTCTCGCAATGGGCGCCAGAATGTAGAGCATGCTATCATATTTTATGGTAGATGAACATCCATATAAAGAAGCGGTTAAAATAATACTGATAAAGCCGGTATCCTGAAATTTATGTATTGGGTGTTCATCATTAGATTTCGTTCCATCTCCAAAATCCCACGAAAACCCATCTGCTTTAGGATTATGTGTATTGGTTAAGTTATTAAACTGAAAAGCCTTGTTGCATCCAGAATAAGAAAAATATTCAAAATCGGCTACTGGAGGAATGCCCACTTTGATTGTTTCTGTATAACTTATCGAGCATCCTCTGTTATTTCGACCACTAAGTGTCATGGTATATACTCCCGTATCCTGATAAGTAAAACTACCTGATGTTGTGGTTTTAGTTTGACCATCACCTGAGCTAATTTTCCAAATAGTAAGCGGAATCATGCTGGAATCATAAATTACATAATGAATGGTCAACGGAACACATCCACTTTTAGGATTCACCGACTTATAAAACAGCGGAGGCTGACTTATTATATAAGCTGGTTTTTTGTATTTCTTGGAACAGCCATTACTACTGCTCACTGTTAAGTTGATATCGTATGATCCAAATTTAGTATACCAGGTGCTTAGTGAAGCAATTGTTGAGGTGTTTCCGTTTCCTAAATCCCAGTCTAATGTGCTACCCGTTGTAGAATTCGATGAAAATTTAACCTGAAACGGAATTTTACAATGCTTTTGTGTATCGGCAGAGAAAGTGGCCGAGGGTGTTTGTAAGATTGTAACTTGCCGTGAAATAGTATCCTGACAGCTGCCATAATTTGCTGTGAGCAAAATGGTGTAGGTTCCATGATTTTGATAAATGTGCGAGGGATTTTTACTAGCAGAAGTACTCCCATCACCAAAATCCCACAGAAAGCTCATACCACTTGAAGGCGTGGATGCATTTGAAAACATAGCATTGGCCGGATGACAATAGTCAGTAACTTTATAAAAGAAGTCTGCGATAATAGGTTCAACTACAATATAATCTGCTTTTGTTAATTCATCAATACAACCATACGCATCTGTAATTTTTAGCTTAACCGTGAATTTTCCTGAATTCGTATACGAATGTGTTGGACTTTTCGAAGTTGAAGTTGCCGCATCACCAAAATCCCATTGATAAGTGAAAGTAGAGCTGTTAGGAGAGGAAATATTTAAAAAATTAACCTGTGCAGGGCTGTTGCAAAAATAAACCTGATTGGAAGCAAAATCAGCATCAACTTTTCGAATTTCTATATAATTGGTTTTGGTATAAGTTCCAGTACAATTGTTTGCATCAGTAACAATTAAAGTAACACTAAATACACCCGAATTGCTATAAGCATGTGAAGGATTTTTCAAGCTTGAACTGCCTCCGTCTCCAAAATCCCAATACCATTGATTTATGGTCGCATCTCCTGCAATACTTATATCGCTAAAACTAATTTGCTGACCGATACATGCTATTTGTTTAGTTGAACTTAAGGAAGCAATTGGATTTTTAAAAACGGTAATATACTGTGTTTTTGTTTCGGTTGATGAACCATTTGAGCTTGTTACTTTTAGGCTAACGGTATACTTTCCTGCTGATGTATAACTAATCGTTGGGTTTTGTAATACCGATGTCTGTCCATTACCAAAATTCCAGCTGAATGAAGTAGGGTTTCCACTTGATAAGTCGGTGAATTTAACGGTAAGCGGATTACAATCGGAGGTGATATTTGCAGAAAACTCAGCAATCGGCTGTGCAACTAACAAAAAGCTAATTATACTTAAAATAACGGCAATGAAAGTAGTCTTTATCATTCCTTAATATAATACACGAAAATTGCTAAACAGTCATTAGTCTGAGACAAAACGGAAAAGTAACTATTATTTGAATTGATTTTGCCTCTAACAAGATGATGACGAAATATAGCTACTATAAGTTGTCTGACGTGCCAAATTGATGCAAATATATGAGGCCTCCGCTGCTATCTGCTTTTGCACCTGTAACCGATGCAAGCGTATTTATTTCATTTCGCAACCTTAGAACACCTAAAAAAGCAAAAATCAAGGCTTCTTTAAACTCTATTATCTCCAGTTCTGGAATACTTATTTGTCCCTGAAACTTTTCTGCTATAAGTTCAACTAAAAAGGCATTATGTGTTCCACCACCTGTAATGAGCATAGAACCTTCCATATTATTAGAAACAGCCATTTTCACTTTCATAGCAATGTGTTCGTACAGCGTGCGAAGTTTGTCTTCAGTTGGAATATCGTATGCATGAAAAATGGGGAAGAATTTCCCTTCAAACCATTCTCTTCCAAGAGATTTTGGATAGGGCATAGAATAGTAAGAAAGGCTATTTAGCTCATACAAAAGTTTTTTGTTTAATATACCTGAACGACCAGCCAATCCATCTGCATCAAAGGGAGGATATAGTTTATTAATGGCAATATTTACAGGGCAAATGTCGTATGCCAACCTTTTGCCTTTTTCATTAAAGGATATATTGGAGAAGCCTCCCAAGTTTAAACAATAATCAAATTCGGAAAATAGTTTTTGGTCGCCAATGGGTACCAAGGGAGCTCCTTGTCCTCCCAATGCAACATCCAGCGAACGGAAATCTGAAATCGTTTGAATACCACAGTTTGCAGCAATTAATTCGCCACTACCAATTTGCATGGTAATTCCCTTTTCAGGTTGATGAAAAACCGTGTGGCCATGTGAGGCGATCAAATCTGGTTTGTACTTTGTATTTTTCAAAAAAGCATTGACTTTCTTCCCAATATAAAATCCAAAATTCTTGTCGAGTTGCAATAAGTCAAATGAGCTTAATAAGGAGCATTGTCCCAACTTCTCTCTCCATACGGAGTCGTATTCATAGGTTTGTGCTTTGATAATTTTGAAACTCCAGCTTTCATCTTCTTTCTGAAATGAGCACAAGGCCAAATCTAGTCCGTCAAGAGATGTACCCGACATGATTCCTAATACAGTATATGTATTTACTTCTGTCAAAATTATTTAAGTTTTTTTAATATTTTCTTCCCAACATTTTTAACACCAGAGCTTCCAAATTCTAAATTCCCTTCAATAGAAATCCTCAGTTCATCTTTAATAAGGGGTTCAATTTTATACATTTCATGCAAAATATGCATGCTGTAAACGATATGCGACACCTCTGATGCTGGATTTGTTAAAATGAGAAAACAATGATTCATGACAATCCCAAATTGAGCTTCATTCAAATCATTCACATGATTAACTAAAATTCGCAGAAAAGCTCGTAATACACTGGTGTTATTGATCGATAGATTATTAATTATCGTTTCCAGATATGTTAAAAACATTTGAGGATTTTGATCATTCAACAGATCCAATACACGGGCTGCCCGGGCAGAATATTGCGGATGGTTTTCCAGAACAAATTGAAATAAAGCATCAACCTTATCGGCATCTGTGCCAATAACAGAAACTACATGATCAGCTATTAATCTTGAACTATCGAAGAATACACTTTTGAAATCCATTATAATTCCTGAATGTGTGTTTAAAAAATCAATTCGTCAAAAAAGTAAGCTCTGCGTGTATTCAAAACACTCAAATCATATTGTCCATCATGATATAGAGCAAATCCAAAACGAAGTCGATCGCCCCGATAATCTGTAATAATATCATGCTCATTCAGGAGTTGAGCCATTTTGCTTACCTGCTCGGCATTCTCCAATTTAAATGTCAAAAAATGTCCATGTTTGTTCAAATCATCTAGCAATAAATTGTTTTTATTGATTAATGGATGATCATATTTTGCAACTTCTTCTAAGAAAGCGGTCTGCATTTTTTGAATATGTGTCCTTATGCTATTTTGATCTATTCCTTCTTTTTCAAACAATGCAAATACACTTAATAAGCGATAGAGAGAACTGAAATCCATAGTCGATCCGGCAAAGCGATTTCCATCATCCGCATACTGAACCTGCTTATTTTTTTCCTGCCCCAAAGTGGCTAAATCGGCAAACCAACCCGTGTTTATGGGGCGCATTATATTTCCTTTAGGTACGTGCATAAAGCAGCATCCTTCACCCCCCTGTGCATATTTATAAGAGCCGGCCATATAAAAAGCTTTGTCCTGTATGTTTTTCAAATCAGTAAGAACAGAACGAAATCCATGATAGCCATCAATAACAATAATCGACTCTGAACTTGCTAGCGCGTTAACAATTGCATCTAAACTTCTGATAGGAATTCCGGAATTAAAAAACACCTGACTAAAAAATATCAGGTCATACTTCTTTTTTTGAGCCGCTTGTATAAATCTTTCTTCAAAAGTATCGAATGAGTCGAATTCAATTCGATCGATTTGGAAATTATCAAGTTCCGATAAGCGATCTATCTGACGGCTAAAACTATAAAACTCGCTGTTGGTGGTTAATATGTTTACTTGTTTGCTATTATCGAAACAAGAAAGTATGCGCAAGATAAATTCATGCGTATTCGGGGCAAATACTATTTGTTCAGGATGATCGAGATTTAAGATTTGGGCAATATAGCTTTGTACTTTAGGAATTTTATGCTGATAAAAATAAGCCCACTTTGCATCTACATATTTTGCACTATCGTCCCAATAATCAAGCATGGCTTGTCGGGTAACATCGGGCCAATAATAATGACTATGACAGGCAAAATGCTGCTTGCCTTTATTGGCTTCTAAAAATGATTTGTAGTATTTTTTGTACATCGTATTTTCCTAATAATATAAATCAGACATGTATTCCTTTTTACTACAGCTAATAAATAATAAACCAAAAATAATTAAAGTGAATAAAAATTTCAGCTTTATTGTCATATTAAATAGGCTAAATATCCGGAAAATAACTTATCTGCTGTTCTGTAGGTGGTAAATACTTTTTCCAGTTTGTTCCTCCCGTACCATGTTTCGCATCTGGCATATGCTTTTTGATGATATCAAAATGATTTTGCTTCCAGTCCACATTAACAACTTTGTCGTATTTCTTCAACAGTTGCTGAACATTCTTGTTCATTCGAACAGCTGCCAATTTTTGCTTTTCCTCCTCAGTGTCAGCCTGATAGTCAAAGAATATGTAAGCCAGATTTCTGTGTTGAAATTGCGTAGCAAAGTCCAATAATTCTTTATCGTATTTTTTTTCGAAAGCCAGTAGTGTTTTTGTTTTCATAGTGCTACCATCTTCTAATAGCAAACGGCTCCCTGTTTTCCAAAACAGCTGATCATATTGTTTTTCAAGCTCACTTCCTTGAATGGCTGTGTGCTGTTCTTTATTAACAAGATTCTGCAAACTGGTCGACATCATTTCTATTTTACGCATAGAAACCGTTTGAAATCCACTGGCAGGCATGAGGTTAAGTCGAAATTGCAAGAACTCCTGTGTTGAAAAAAACTGCTTATCTGAGTCTTCTTTTCCCGGGCTCATGATATCAAAACTATGTGTGAGCTTATTGAAATAATTAATCACTCGCCCTACCCGCTTCATCCAATTGTTTTGAATTAAAAATTCCTTTCGATTGAGATCGGTAAGCAAATACAATTCATGCCTGATTAGTTTAAAATACAGTTCACAAATCTGATGATAGGTAATGAATATCATTTCATCATCAACTTCGGTTTTGGTGTGCTGAATTCCCAACAAGGCATCTAAATGAATATATTCCCAGTAATGAACACCTTTGTCGTTAAATAGCGCCTGTATTTGATTTTGAAATTCGGTCTCATTCGAGGCATATTTCTCCTTCAAGCGCTTCAATAACTGAAGCTCTTCTGTTGTAAACATATTTTGCATAAAACTGTTTTTAAATTGGTAAGCCAGCGCGTTTTTTCACCTTGGTGATGGTTTTATTAGCTACATATCTGGCTTTTTCAGCACCTTCCTTTAGTATTTGCTTTACCTTTTCAGGATTTTCTTCAAATACTTTCCTACGAATAATCAGCTCCGAAGTTAGCTCAACCAAGGCATCGCCAACTGTATCTTTTAAGTTTTTGTAACTCAAAGTTCCCGCTTCAAAATCCTTTTGTAGCTGATCTATTTCATCTTGTTTTTCGCAAGCTTTCAGTATTTCAAATAAATTTCGAATACCCGGACTCATTTCAGCTGATGGTACTCCACCTATATCTGTAACAGCACTTCCTACTTTTTTTCGAACGACCTTTTCTTCATCAAACAATCCAATAAAATGTTTTGGCCCCAGGCTTTTGCTCATTTTCTTTTCAGGATCGGCTAAAGACATTAGTTTGGGTATTTTGGTATATAGAGGCTGTGGGGCTTCAAAATACTCGCCAAATTGGTTATTAAACCGGATGGCAATATTGCGTGAAAGTTCCAAATGCTGCTCCTGATCTTTTCCAACAGGAACAAAATCGGCTTTATAAAGTAATATATCAGCGGCTTGAAGAATGGGATAATTAAACAAGGCAGCAGAAACAAAATTCTCTTTTGATTTTTCTTGCAATAGGGTGGTTTTGTCTTTAAACTGAGTCATGCGGCTTAACTCACCATAGGACGTAACACAATTCAATATCCAATTCAATTCACTATGCTCAGGCACCATCGATTGCACAAAAAGAACCGATTTTTCCGGATCAATACCACAAGCCAAAAGCGAGGTAAACATCTCAATCGTATTTCTTTTCAGGTCTTGAGGTTTATATGGCATCGACATGGCATGCAGGTCAACCACAGTATAAAAGCATTCATATTGATCCTGCAATTTCACCCAATTGGCTACCGCTCCAAAATAATTGCCAATATGTATTTCGCTGGTTGGCTGAATACCGGATAGTACTCTTTTTATCGACATCTGCTTACTCTTTAACTGCTATTTTTTCTCTTGCGAGCTGTATTCTGGAATTTTGCCATCACGAATTAATCGCTCACATTTGAGTTTATGAGCTTCAAAATTCCCGAAACAAAGTGCATCTAAAATTTCTTCTCTTTGCATTTCCGCTTTTCCTAATTTCTCGCGGATTTCTTCCATATTTCGATCAATAAACAATTCGAAGCGTTCAGGTGCCCATATGTAATCAAGCATCTGGCCATCATTGTCTGGTTTTCTAACTTTGAACTCTTTGGGAAGTTTCCCATGTATTGTTCGCTTAATACGAAGTCCTTCAAACTTATCAGGAATAAGTCGGGAGTCAAATATAAGTGGTTTGCTTATGCAAATTACAGTGGTCCGCTTCTCAGAATTAATTTCTTGTAACCCATGAAATTTTAGTCCAAAAACTTCAAGATGAGAATATTTTTTTTTGAATCGCTCAAGTACTTCCAGCACAATAAATCTATTTTATAGCTATTTACGTAAATATTTCTAAGCTGTAAAACTAAGCATTTTGACCAAAATTGAAATGTGTTGGTCCATCTTCTGTTTTATTATGTCGTGCACCAAGGTTATAAAATACGATTACAAGTACCATGATTGTTATAAACAACGCAGCCATGGCCATAATCAACGGATAATTATCTTTTTGAATATTCCATGCTAGAAGGCCAGTTGTTTTTGTTGGATAGACAATGTCGACAATTCCGTTTCGAGTTGCAATTTTAGTAATATCGCCATGGTAAGCGCTATAGTCATCTAAATCCTCTTCAGTCCAGGCAAATATGGTGGTCTCATCACCAACCATCATGTCACCAACCGGAATCCGTTTATTAAAATCTGCAAATTTGCTTTCAAGACCCGTCATACTGATAAGATACTTCCCTCTATGAGGGAGCACTACAAAAATGTCGGAAACCACATCGCCACCTGAATTGCTCAACTCAAATATCCAAAGGGTTTTGTAGTTTTTTAAATAATCGGAATATGATTTCGAAAAAGAATTGAAAGTATAGTCAAATATCTGTTCTGCAGTTTCTCCATCTTTATCATTGATCATGTTCTCGAGGGTATCTTGCTGAAAAATCATATCCTTTTTGCTCATACAATAATCGAGATAAGGAAGAACTGTGAAGTTATGATACTCTCCTGTTGCAACAAGCTTAGGCCCTCTAGAGCTTTCGAGATAGCGGTATCCCACAAAGGATAACCAAATCAATAAGGTAAAGGCTGCAATCATCCCAAACCAGTGCCAGAAGGTATATCGAGTGTTTTCATTTGCCATGACATGTATTATTAGACTATAAAAGTAGTAAAATGGCTTGCTAATAAGCAATTCTAATAATCCAGATATCCACAGAAAGAATGCTAAAACATGCTTAGTTGCCTGGATTCTGATTCAAAATCAAGTAACCATTGTTTTCTTTCTAAGCCTCCTCCATAACCAACCAACTTTCCATTTTTACCAATTACCCTATGGCACGGGAGTATTATGCTGATTGGATTAGCACCATTGGCTAAGCCAACAGCTCGTGTATGTTTTGCTGTTGCAACAAGATTTGCTAAATCCAGATAGGAAGCGGTTTTGCCAAAAGGAATATTGAGAAGTGTGTTCCAAACTTTCAATTGGAATTCTGTTCCAATCAAATCAAAGGGCAAATCAAATTCTTTACGCATTGCTGTAAAATATTCATGCAGTTGCTTTTGGGATTCTGCTAAAAATTCATGGGTATCGTTTTCACCCTTTTTAGATGAAAAATAAAGAGAACGTAAACCCTTATTGCTTGCAATGAGTTCTATAAAACCAATTGGAGACTTATAATACGCTTTGAAAAGTTGTTCCATATTGATCAGCAAAGTAAATGAAAACATCAAAAAAGGCCAATAATCACAAAAACAAATTAAACATACGGCCTGTCGAATCTCCTTTCAAAAGCCTTGTTATCTTTTAATTTTTTGTTCCAATAAAAGTTTGCCAGCCCCAGTTTTTGCATCAGATTAAAAACAAATAATCGACTCGAACTCAATTTTTCATTCTTAGCAAGTTTGGCAATAATATCAGGATGAAATTCTTTTGTTTTCCCAAAATGTTCACCCAGTTCAAAAAAGGATTGAAAGAGTTTTTTGGTCCAGCTTTCTGGCATTATCTGGATGCCTTCAACTCCACCTTTAATAACTGTTCCAAGATATTCGCAGTTCAATCTCTTACTGAGCTTAACTAAATATCTTTCAACAAATCTTGACTGGTAAGGTTCAGGAAATCCCGATTGTACAACAAATCCAATGGCAGGTTTAACATCAAGATTAGCAATTCCCTCCAGTTCTTCAATGAAATTCATAACAATGGCAGGCATGGCATCCGTATAAAGTGGAAATGCAAGAATTACATATTCTGAATTTTTGAAAAGTTGTACTTGTTGTTCAAGATCCTTTGCATGAATTAAGTATGAAACATTAAAATCTGTCATACAAATGCTCGTATAGCCCTTCAGAAAATGCTCCATCAAAATCTTTGTATTGCTCCCTTTTCCTCTTGGAGAACCATTAATAATCGTCAGTTTCATAATTCTCTATTTTTGAGTTAGTTGAGCAACTTCACTAGTCTCAAGCAGTTTAACAAATTTCAAATCACTTTTAAAATTCAGAGCCAAGCGTTTAAAAATATTGGTAATAATTTCAATATCTTCATCATCTGTATTCTTATCTGTTTCGAGCAATACTGCCAATTCAGGATATTTCTCATAGCGCTTTTGATGATGATTTTCACCATTCACTATTTCTATATATGGATGAACCAATGGAATCATTTTATCCATTGATTTTTTAAGGAGCGATGAAACAAATCCCATTTTTACTGGCGAAGCAAAAACGACTAAATCAGCATTAATCATGGCTTTGCAAACTAGAGCAGAATCATCTGTAAAAACACATTGTCCGGGCGTTTTCACCCAACACCCCCAGCAACCTGTGCAATACTTAACGTTTAAATCTCTGAGCTGAATGATTTCAACTTCATAATCATTTTCGGGATACTGTTTTGCCCAGATTAACAGCTTTTCATCGAAAGCAGCTGCTTCTTTATTTCCATTCAGAATTACAACCTTCATCATTTTAATTTTCGAGTGTTTCATATTGTAAACAAATGTGAGAGAATTTAATGCGCTAAGAAACACTATTCAGGTGAATGAAGGTTTTTTAGGTGTGAATGGTAAAATGAGTTGATGAAGAGAGTTGTGTTTAAATCATAAGCCATTTTCATGTCACATATAAACTGATTAAAACCGAATAACTGGCATTTGTGCTCAGCCTAAAACTATCATAAATTAACTTTCCCTAAATTTGGATGTAAATTTCTCTTAAAATAGGTTTTGGATTCAAACCGAAGAAAATTCAAAACAGCTGGTTACAATCACTTATGATGGGCATCTTATTTATTTACTTTTATTGAAAAAATGAAAATTCAACTATTTATCTTTTTACTACTATCATTAGTATCATGTAGGTTTAAACCACCAAATACAGGTGAAATCATTGATCGACATTATATTGATTCAACAGATGCACTGATTTTAAATAGGAATTATACAAATAATGATTTTTTCAGACCTCTAAGAGAATTGAAATCAAATAGGTATCTTGAAACCGTGCAAGGATATTTTATTGAAAAAAAAGGAGCAAAAGAAATAAAAAAGGATGGATTTATATTAATAGTTTCAGAACCTTGGGCATTTGATTGCGGTATGTCTTTTCAAATAAATGACAAACAATTTCATTACAACTTTGATCCCTACTATCAACATTGGTTTAAAAAACCTTGGAATCGAAATAAGGGACGTTGTCTTTATTTTATTTATGACAACTTTAATATTAATGGAAAACGTAATGTAGTCGAAAATGATACTTTGATAATTACGCTTTATCAATACATTTTTTCTGGAAGTAGATTTGTTGATCATTATGAGGAGAAAAAAATTCCAATATATTCCAGATCATATGTAGTGGATAGTATTGCCCAAACATGGAATTATATAGGTGACGAAATATATTGATAATGACTCAATTTACTTCAATTATAAGAGCTTTCCACATCATTGTCACCAAGGAGATTAAAAATTAACATCATCTACTAATTAGTTTATCGATCATCCTTTTGAAGCTTAAATTTCAGTATTCAAACAGGAAATCGACATTCTAATTTTTATATTCATATTAGTAAAATTGAAATTCTCTACATTTCTCCTGTAAAAACATGAATTTTGTTCAAAGTAAAATACAAAATTTATATTCTCAGTCGGAATCGACAACGTAGTGACTACTTATTATAAGTATAGGTCATTAAGATATTAATATTCATCTTTGAGAACAAAAAATGTTTACAAGAACAATTGAAATTACTATGAAAGGAAAATTCAATAGTGGGAAAGCTATAATCGTAATAGGCGCTAGACAAGTAGGTAAAATACGAGCTTTTAGCTATGTCAATAAAGTCAGCCTTAGTTCAAAGTCAGACCATTCCAATGCATAAAACATTACAAAATTCAAATTGGTTGTAACTTCGTTAAAATGATAAAGAAACATGCTTTACTAATTTTCACTTTCGGGGTAATATCAGTTTATGGCCAAAACCAGGAATCGCTTTCTATCCATTAAAAATGATGAAATTCAGGCTAAAAAAGAATGATTAATTTTGAAATTGACTTTTTGAAAAGGAAATATGACAAAAGAGAATGCAATAAAACTATTCCAAGACCAACGGGTTCGGGTTCAGTGGAATGATGAACAGGAAAAATGGCTCTTTTCTATTATTGATGTTATTGAAGTTCTAACTGATAGTCCACGGCCAAGAAAATATTGGAATGCTTTAAAAACCAAGTTGAAAAAAGAAGGAAGTGAACTGTCCCATAAATTGGGACAGTTGAAAATGCAGGCTGCAGACGGAAAACAAAGATTAACAGATGTTGCAGATACAGAACAACTTCTACGCTTAATTCAATCAATTCCCTCACCGCAAGCAGAACCTTTTAAAGTTTGGCTGGCAAAAGTTGGATATGAACGAATTGAAGAGACCGAGGACCCCGAACTTACATTTGAGCGAGCAATGGAAACATATCTGAAGAAAGGATATTCAAAAAACTGGATTAACCAACGCCTAAAAAGTATTGAAGTCAGAAAAGAACTTACGATGAATGGGATTTGCGTGGGGTAAAAAAAGGATTGGAGTATGCAATTTTAACTAATGAAATAACTAAAGCATGGACTGGGTTGACAACAAAACAATACAAAAATCTCAAAGACTTGAAAAAAGAAAATCTTCGAGATAATATGACAAATTTGGAATTAGTTTTAAATATGTTGGCAGAAACAACAACAACAGAATTCTCAAAGAAGCAAAAACCAAAGACTTTAAAAGAAAATAAGAAAGTAGCAAAAACAGGTGGCACCGTGGCTGGAAATGCAAGAAAAGACATTGAAAAGAAATTAGGAGAAAGTGTAATAAGTCCGCTGAATGCAAAAGAACTGGGAAAACGAGATAGCGATAAAATTAAACGCATTGAAGAATAAATAACAAAATCCAATAAATATAGGAATGCTAAGAAATCAAATAGTAAATGAAAATTAATACCCCACCATCATATTTATTGGATTTTGTTGTTTCAAGTGATAGAAGAACACGAAAAAAAGTTCAAAAAGAATATGGAAAAGGCACTTCAGTATTCATACTAAATTTTGAAATTTCTAGAATTGAAATGACCTGGAATAACGAATATCAATGTCAAGGGAGTGTAATTAGTTGTATTGATTTAAATGATAATAACCTCATTTTGTTTGATGCATCAAAATATGGATACGAAGGACAAAATGAGATATTTGAATCAAGCCACAATGAAGAATTCAGAAATATTACACTTAAATCATGTACTAAAAATAGTGAAATCATTCTAGATTTCAATATAGCGGAGATGAGGCTGAATATGTTGAAGGTGGAAACTCTAATAAATTAGAGGATTATTTTGGTTGGATTGTAATTTTTCATAAATGTGATAAAGAGCTAAACATAATATTTGAATTTGAATGTGCTTAAAATAAAGCCACCTTTGTTAAAACTTTGGCTGACAAAGATTTCAAGATATTAGTCTCAAGAACTAGGGATGGGAAAGAGAAGCCTTATTGCCTTAGTTCAAAGCAACACCATTCCTATGGATAAAACATTACAAAACTCAAATTGGATGTAACTTTGTAAAATGATAAAAAAATTAACTTTACTAATTTTCGCTTTGGGGACATTAGCAGTTTATGGCCAAAATCAGGAATCGGTTTCTATCCATAATAATGATAAAATTCAAGTTGGTGTTTATTTCTCTTCTGATATCTGCTATAGGACGCTTAAAGAAAATGAGGCAAATGATACATCAGCCGCCTCATTCATCACCTATCGAAATTTAACTGAAGAACCGAAAACCGGTTTTACAACAGCAATAAGCTTTAACTATAAACTTAGCAAAAAAGTCTATTTTGAAACAGGACTTCAGTACTCCAATAAAGGATATCAAGTATATAACCGCTATTTGCAGGTAATTCAAAATGATTCAATAGAATTGCACAGTATTTTTAAAGACAACTTTCAATACATTAGCATCCCAATTAAATTTTATGCATACCTATCTAAGAAAAAAG
>JABINZ010000113.1 GCA_018698135.1 Bacteroidota bacterium | reverse complement strand
GAATATTCAAAATTGTTTCATGAAAGTCATTTTAGATATTAAAGACAATAAGGCACTTCATCTACTTGAAGTACTTAAAAGCTTGCCTTATGTGAAGATTACTTTAGAAGAGGATATTCCAGAAGAACATAAGGCCATTGTGAGAGATCGCATTCTTAATACTAATCCCAATGATATGGTTGCTTGGAATGAAGCTGTGCAAAAACTTACAATAAAAGGCTAAATTCAATGGTGTATAAGATTGTAATTGATCCAAAGGCTATAACCGATATCCAATCTGCAATCAATTATTATGAAGAACAGCAATCTGATCTTGGTGGAAAGTTTCTGAAAGTATTAAACAAACATTTTCAGGCTCTTGAAAACAAACCTTTTTTTCGCATACGTTATGACAATGTACGCTGTTTGCCTCTTAAAAAGTTTCCATATATGGTACACTTCACTATTTCAGAAGAAAAGCAACTTGTAACTATACGAGCTATCTTTCATACTTCAAGAAATCCTGTGTTTTGGAAGCGTAACCTATAAGTGCTAACACCCTTTTTAGTAATTGGTTTACAATTACTTCCCATTCGAGTTTTAGAGGAACGTTTTGACGGAATTTGATTTCCTTCCTCCAAATGAAATCTTTGTTCAATGATATTTAACTTGAGGCAGCCCATAAATCAGTCTTTAAAATTAACGATTTATTGAGGGTTTTATGATTGAATAATTCTTTTTTTGCTTGCTTATCTTTTTGGGTGGGCTTTTAGGCTATTACATTTAACTTATTGTAATTATGTGTGTTAAATGGCCCATTTTGTTATTGAGCCGATCTGGGCTAAAGGGCAATAATGATTCTATATTATTAGAAATCTTTCCTTCTTTCTGGATGCATTTTCCCATGAATAATATTTAAAACCAGGATTTCCTTTTCAGTTACCAGGTAAATAATGACATAATCCCAAACACTTACAGATCGATAGTCTTCTGGAAATCCTTCAAGATAAAGCTCTTTTGAATAGCCTGAAAAAGTACCTAAACTCTCACATTTACTGATTATAGATTCTTTAATTTTTATTGCAGTCTGCTCTGATGCTTCAGCTTCTAAGTATGAATATATCGCCTTGATTGAGGATATGGCTCTTTTTGAAAGAATCACTCTCGGATTACTTGTCACCATGACTTAGATTCTTCTCTTAACTCTGCAATTGTATAATAATCCCCTTTTTCAATTTCCTTTTCAGCTGCTTTTAAGTCTCTATACAACTGCTTTTTTGAAAGAGGTTTTCCTTCTGCATTGTAAGCTATTGGTGCTTCTTTTTCAAACAAAACACCGATTTTTTTTAAAAGGTCTAAATCCTTTGTAGCAATTAACTTTTGCATTAAGTCTAACTTAATTGATTGAATGTCCATAACTATTCTTTAAGCAATCATATTGTACAAATTTAATGCATTTCCAGATTATTAATTAATTAATTTTAATTTACAGCTTTAGGAAAGTGGATGAAACCTCTCAATATCAAATTGAAGATCTTCTATCTGATTAACTAAATATCTTTCGGTTGAGCTGATGTATCTATGTCCTGCCATATATTGAACTTTCCTGAGATTGAAGTCTTTTAACCAACTGGTTATAACACTATCTCTTCTTTTTTTGAGTATGGTAATTTACCTGATCTTATAAAGTGGCACGGTTAGAACCGAACCCAATGTTATTGGGTGGCACCATTAGAACCGAAATAGAGGCACTGATACTCCGAAATGGCTGGCATGGTTTGAACCGAAATATCCAGCATTTGTGTTTTGTACCATAAAGATAACGAAATATACTTTTCTATATTTCATTTTTCTCTCTTACTTATACTTTATAATGAGCTTATGGGCATATACTCGCAACTTATTGTATTTGTGCGAATTATTCGATAAATTCTTGATGATGGGCTGGTTTGCCTGGTATACTTTTACTTTTTAAATTTTTTGGGATCAATGTGAATCACTTTGCCATTCTCAGATATTACAAGATCCAGATTCCTTTCAATTTTATATTTAATTAGTCTCTCGTAAGTTAATTCAAGACCTTTTAATATTTTTTCCCGTAATATAAAATCACTTGCTGTCATTATTTTTTATTGATTTTATTATTTCAGATTTACGACTATTTTGTATTTCAGTAACTTTATCAAAATTTCCTTCTGCAATTAATTCAATGGAAGGAATTGAGTTATCAAAAATTAATCAATAATCACATATTGGTAAGTATAATTCAAACAGGATTTATTCGTATTTGTCCTCCAATTGCTCGTAATATTTTCATAATTGTTTCAAATTGGGGTTTCGCTCCTTCAGATAAGGCTTTGTACAAACTTGGTCTGCTAAGTCCTGTTTCATTTGCAATCTTTGTCATTCCAATTGATTTCGCAATATGACCAATTGCTATAATAACATCCGAATTATTTCCTTCTTCCAAAACGGAATTGAGATATTCTGCTATTATTTCATTATTGTCTAAATAATCTGCTATGTCAAATTTTGAGGTTTCCATATTTCTATTTTTTGATCTTGCTCAATATTTTCTTTGCTTTTTCAATATCTTTTCGCTGATTTGATTTATCTCCTCCAATAAGCAAAAGGATTATTTTTCCATCTTTTTCATGGAAGTAAATCCTATAACCTTTGGCATAATTAATTTTTATTTCCCGAACACCATCACCTAGAGGTTTGCAATCTCCAAAGTGCTCATCACTTTCAATTCTTTGAATTCTGAACAAAATTTTTGCCTTCGCTTTAAGGTCTTTTAATTTTCTCAGCCATTTATCAAACTCGACTGTTTTTTCAATAAAGTACATTTAATTATGTATTCATTCGGATACAAATTTAAAGAAATTTTATTAACATCAAATAAATTTATGCGGAATTTAAAGCTAAATCCCAATAAGGTTTTTAGTTTTTGAATATCCATATCCACTGGGCAATTCATGTGTACCCCATTGGGAAACAAAGAAAAATCATAAGAAAACCAATTGCTCTAAAACAAAAAGGTATCCCAAATTTTTCGAAACGCCAGTTTTTGTTTTTTACATGCATGCGCTCATAGTGTTTTTATAGTTGGTCGTAGTTACAAACTACGCCCAGTGGGTAACAAATAGTTGCAGTTACAAACTACAACTAGCAAAGTTGTTACAAATCAACTACTAGTCAGAAATCTGATCCAGTTCTTCTAATAAACCTTCAATATATTGTTCCTTCAAATCAAAGTAGTACTCAAATCGCAATAATTTTTTAGATTTTGATTTATCAAAAGTAAATAATAGAATCAAATCATGTTTACTGGTATCTGAGATTGGATTACCAAGTCTAACAAGTACTATTTCATCTTTTCCAATCTCAGGAAGTGTATCATCTTTTTCAATATTCCATTGTTGTTTATATGATTTAAGAATATCACATAAACCATTAAACATCAGATTTTTATCATCAAGTTTAATATTATGAATATTTCGAACTTTTTTAAAGTTACAATCGAAAATTGCTGGTAAGGTATTATTTCCCAAAATATATTCAATACTTTGATCATGATTCGTCTTTAAAGAATTGCAGCATATTAACAAGGGAAATATAAATAATGCGAAGGCAACAAATATTACCCTATTTCCTATCTTATTCAAGCAGAGATTTTTGATTTCGTTGATCTTTAATTCCTTCATTTTTCATTATTAAATTTCCAAGTTTCACTAATTTATTCATGTACTCATCAGTAGCACGTTCATTCCCGTATGGCTTGAATCCATCATTTATAAAGTTAATCAAATCAGCTCTTCCATTTCCTCCTGAAAACTCACTATAAGATGATTTCTCAATACCCTTCGTCCATTTATGAACGATCTTAATTGATCTTAGCATTGCCATATCATCATCTCTTCTCTTTGCTTCAATTTTACCATTATATAAATAATTCTTAAAACCATCATAAGTTTGGAGTACCAACGTAATACCATCTAATCCTACTGAACCACTTGAAGGTTGAGGTGCAGTTTCAACTAATGGTTTCCACCTTGTATCTCTTGGTAAAAGATTTTTGTCATCTGGTTGTTTTACAACATTATTTGATACCTTAAGAATTGAATTATAGTGATGAACTTTAGCATCTGCACCATAATAATAAGTTCGATTCTTTAATCCATCAGGAGTTTTTTCCTTAAGAGTTTCAACATAGTATACAGAAATTTTTTCATATGTGTTGTCCTTAGCATTAACAACCATAAAATTACACTTGTACTTATACATAGACGAATATAAGGTCTGATTTCTAAACCTTCAAGCTCAACCCCAATTCCTAACTTGTTCTCACAAAATGCATAAGGACTATTATATGCAAATTCTTTTGATAATGGATCAACCGCAAAGAACCTACCTAATCTTGGATCATGCATTCTGTATTTGAAGTTCACAGAATTTCCGGTGCCTTTCAGCTCGTGATCCATTTCTTGCCCTTGGAAACCAAACCTATAAGTACTTACGCCCTTTTTAGTGATTGGTTTCCAATTACTTCCCATCAGAATTTGGGAGGAATGTTTTGACGGAAATCCATCTAGTATGTTAAGTGTGAAGCATCCCATAAACAGCTTTACTTTCCAGCATCTCCTATTTCTCAAGAGTCGTCTCGATCCTTGGAATTTTATGATTCTGATAATAAGTTATACAAATCGATATTCAAATAAATAATCTCTTTCCCAATCTTTTTAGATAACATTACACCCTCTATTTCCAATTGAGTAAGATATTTTTTTGCTGTATTCAGACTTTTAATATTTTGCCCGATTAGTGTTTTGGGGCTAATATAAGGTTGCTCAAATAATTTCTCAACAGTTTCTTTTCTGATGTGCGGTAATTTTTGATTCACTAGTGTTAAGATTGTATTAAATAGCTTATCAATTTCTTCAATCTTTCTGATCGTATAAAGTGATGTTTCTTCTATTGATTTTAACATATAAATGATCCAATCCTCCCAGTTCATCCTGGTTGTTACACGATTGTGTAAATCATAATAATCTTCTTTCTGCTTAATAATGAAAGCACTTAAATAAAGTATAGGAACCTCCAGTAACCTTTTTTGTATTAAATAGAGTATGCTAAGGATTCTACCAGCTCGTCCATTTCCATCTCTGAATGGGTGAATTGCCTCAAACTGGTAATGTGAAATTGCTAATTTAATAAGTGGATCATGTGGGTATTTATCATCATTATTTAAGTAATCATACAGATTATCCAATTTTGTTTGAATAATAAGCTTGCCTCTTGGAGGTGTATACACAATTGAACTTCCTAATAACCCACTTCCTCGTTTCATTATCACGGTTTCAGTTTGATCAGGTCTTATTGAATCATTAACTTCTTTAACAATCTGATATACCTTCACAATCAACTCATTTGAAAATTCTTCATTTTTTTTGATGAGATGATAGCCAGACCAAAGCGCTTGCCTATAAAACAACACTTCTTTAGCACCTCCTTTTATATCTGATTCCTTGTATGTTAATGATTTATACAATTCATCATCAGTTGTAAAAATATTTTCAATTTCTGTACTCGCTTTTGCTTCCCGCAGTGCAATCGTATTTACAAGCATTGACTGATTAGGCAGTTTACGTGCTAGTCCTTTTAGTTCAGCTAAAGCTCTATTAGCATTATTCAGTGCTTGCATAACCCTGATCGTAATAATTTTTTCTTCTTCAGGAGGCAGAAGTGGCAATTGATTATAAGGCTTTTCTCTATCGTATGGAATTTGCTTTGACACTTTTTTCTTTTTGTGTCAAATTTAGCACAATTTTGACATTATTAAAATTTCCTGTCAAATATTATTTGAAATCCATATTACTGTCAAATTAAATAGGATTTTGAATTTTTCGCTCAAACAATGTTTCATCCATCATTAGTAGGAAAGGATTATTGAAATCAAAAAAACCATAGTCTAACTTGAACCTGTTTTTGTTTTTATAAACTTGTACTAGTTGGGGGATTCTAGATGCACTCTAACTTTCAGTTTGCACCTCCAATCGTTACTTAAATAATGACTCAATTTCAGCTTCTCCTATAAGAACTCTCATGATGTTTTTTTATAGGATCAACATTCCACCTTCTCTCTAATCTCGAATCGTATTGCCAATATTCAGCTATGTAACTGTTGCCTGTTCCACTGATTTCGATGTCGTGTTCTTGGCCGTTAAACCGAAGGTATAAATCTGTGGCAATTTTTCTTCATAGCTGCAATAGCGGATATTCAAAATTTGTTATACAGTATCATTGAAAAGCTAGTTAAATCAGTTGAATTTTTCATCAAGGGGGTTTATCTGTATGCGTGTGTCAATCATACGTTGGTCACCTATAATATCTTCAGTTTGAACGATATTCCAATCTTTATTATAGAAAGATTTTAATGCAGAAACGATTTCAAAGAAAGTCAAATTTGTATTTGAGTTCATATGATAAATACCCTTTGGGAAATGTATACTTTGATTTATTATGTCAGTAGTATCATCAACAAAGGAGCAGGAGGGTAGCCATAAATGACTAGCTCTAATTTCTCCTTTCATATTCATTTCGCTATCCAGAAATGTTAACATCGAATTATCTCCTTGATCTGCAATCTGCCAACCTAAGCGTAGGATAACTGAATCAGGATTTTGTGCAATTACTTTTTCTTCAGCTTTTCGTTTTTCAAAACCATATCCTTGGGTCTCATCGGCTACGGAATCGGGAAAATATGGACCATTGTTTCCAACACTAAAAACCATATTTGAAGAAATGAAAATAAATTTAATATGATGTTTTTTACAAATCCAGGCTAATTCAGATGGCCAATCATAATTTACCTGCCAACTCAATTTCCTTTTTTCCTCATCAAATGATGTGATAGCAGCTAAATGGATAAACGCATCAACATTATGATTTACAATAAAGCTTTCCATTTGCCAATAGTCATCTATCGATGTAGTTGTCCTATCCCAAACAATTACCTCATTCCCATTTTTTTGTAGGAAAGTCAAAAGCTTTGTGCCTATTGTTCCTGAAGCACCTGTAATAAGGATTTTGAGAGTCATGAATTAAAAATAATTAAATGAAAATTTTTCTTACAGATTGATATTTATTCGTAACTTTGGTATAATCATGAATTATTCTTTTCTAAATCGGGTTATACAAGTTGGATTGCTATTCCTCCTGTTGAATAGTTTATTATGTCAAAATTACGTATTTGCTCAAAAAGAAGGCAATGTTTGGTATTTTGGTTATTATGCTGGTTTAGACTTCAATTCAGGAGTTCCTGTTGCCCTTACCGATGGAGCATTATCAAATAAGGAAGGCTGTGCTTCGATTTGTGACAACAATGGAGTCATATTGTTTTATACCAATGGAATTCTAATATGGAATAAGAATCATCAGGTTATGCCAAATGGATCAGGCTTAATGGGTGGTAACAGCAGTACACAGTCGGCCATTATTGCGAAAAAACCAAATTCAAGCACGCTTTATTATGTTTTTACTGTTGCCGAGGAAGTTGGATCCAGTGGACTCAGATATAGTATCATAGATATGTCATTATCAAGTGGATTAGGAGATGTTACCAGTTCCAAGAACATTGCAATAGTAACACCCACTTGTGAAAAGATTACAGCCATTAAGCATAAAAATAACACTGACTATTGGGTTGTCACCAGATTGTTTAATTCCAATGCTTTTCATGCATATTTACTTAGTTCTTCGGGATTAGCCACTAGCCCAGTGGTTAGTAGTGTTGGTACTGTTATTAGTGGTCCAACTCGAAATTCAATTGGTTATTTAAAAGCTTCACAGGATGGAAAACGTCTGGTTGTGGCTAACGATTATATCAACTATTTTGAATTATTTGATTTTGATAATGCAACAGGTGTTGTAAGTAATACAATGACTTTCCAGGGCTTTGCAAATTCTTCAGGTCCTTATGGAATGGAGTTTTCTCCTAATAATAATATATTATATGTTTCTCCTGAAATAACTCCATCAACTGTTTATCAATATAATTTGTTAGCAGGATCTGTCACAGCTATTGAAAATTCGAAAACAGCAATTGGTGGAGGTTCTGGTCGAGGTGGTGCACTTCAATTGGCACCCGATCAAAAAATCTATCATTCCCGTACTGCTGATACCTATTTAAGTGTGATTAATAACCCCAACACTTTAGGAACTTCATGCGATTATGTTGTAAATGGTGTTTATTTGGGAGGAAAAAACACCAGTTTTGGGCTTCCAACTTTTTATAATTCAATTACCCTCGATTCTGATTTTACCTTTTCTCAAATTTGCTTCGGAGATTCAACCTCTTTTAAGGTAACCTCTACAGTATTCGATTCTGTAAAATGGAATTTTGGTGATATCTATAATGCGGAAAATACGTCTACAGATCTTTTGCCTAAGCATCTTTATTCTGATACTGGCCGATATGAAGTTGCCCTCATTACATTTTATGAAGGGCTATCAGATACTGCAATCGATTTTGTTAATATCTATCCTTTACCTGTTGTTTTTTTAGGAAAGGACACGACACTTTGCCAAGGAGAAACTCTGGTGTTAAATGTGACAAAAGCAAATGCAACATATGTGTGGCAGGATAATTCCACTGATTCCACCTTTACTGTAACGCAGCAAGGAAGCTATTGGGTAGAAATAACTGTAGATAATTGCAGCGCAGTTGATGTTATTCAGGTTAATTATAATCCTCTTCCATATGTAGATTTGGGCAACGATACCACATTTTGTCAGGGAGATAAATGGACATTGGATGCAACAACATTGAATGCTACATATTTATGGCAAGATTATTCTAGCAATCCCACCTTTGAAGTTAGCAAACAAGGAAACTATTGGGTTCAGCTTATTGTCAATAATTGCAGTGCGACTTTCGATATACATATTAGTTATAATCCATTGCCTAAAATAGACTTAGGGACAGATTCAGTCTTGTGTAAAGGAGAAGTTTTAATACTAAATGCGGGTACGTTAAATGCTTCCTATATTTGGCAGGATAATTCGACCAATTCAACATTCAAAGTCACGAAAGATGGAACCTATTGGGTGGAAGTTACCGTTAACAATTGTAGCTCGACAGATGTTATTGATATATCTTATAAACCCTTACCTATAGTTGATTTAGGTACTGATACAACTTTGTGTCAGGGAGAAGAATTGCTATTGGATATTACAACAATTAATGCTTTTTATCTGTGGCAGAACAATTCAACTAATTCAACTTATCTTGTAAGTCAGGCAGGAACCTATTGGGTTGAAGTGACTGTTGATGAATGTACAACAAGAGGAACAATTCAGGTAGACTATAATCCTTTGCCAGTATTTGATTTGGGAAAAGACACAAGTTTATGTTATGGCGATATATTGACAATAAATTCTTCTAGTCCGAATGCAAGCTATCTATGGCAAGATCAATCAACCAAGTCAACTTTTGATATATGCCAACCGGGAACATATTGGTTGGTAAAAACAATTGATAATTGCAGCTCTTCTGATTCCATTCTTGTTAGTTTTATTCCTGTGCCACCAATAGATTTAGGAGAAGATACATTTGTTTGTATTGGACAAACCATTACTTTGGATGTAACATCACCTAACTGTCGTTATATTTGGCAGGACTACTCTTCTGATCCAACTTATTTTGTTGACCAAAGTGCTACTTATTGGGTCGAGATTATTGATAGCAATTGTCATAATTTTGATACGATTCGTGTTGAGTTCAAGAATTGCGATTGTTACCTGTTTGTTCCTAATGCTTTTACACCGGATGTCAACAGTTTAAATGAAACTTTCAAACCTTCTTTCGATTGTATTTTAGCTGAATATAACTTTAAGATTTTCGATCGATGGGGTGAAAAACTGTTCGAGACTTCGAATCCTGAAGAAGCATGGGATGGCCATTTTAAAGGCTCCGTTTCACCAATAGGGGTTTATATTTATCGTATTGACTACCAATTTGAGGATTTAGAAAAACAGACGAAATTTGGTAATGTTACTCTAATCCGATAAAAGTGGACAGGCTTAGGTTGATTAATTTTCGTTTTGTTGCTATCGTTTATTTCCACTCTTTCCTAATTCTTTAAAAAATCTACAAATAAATTGTGATAATTTTTCAAATTGAGTTGTAGTCGTATCGCCTTTAAAAGCGTCTTATACCAGATGGTATTAAATGCAATTTTGTCAAGCATAGTTTGAAAAAGTTTGAAAATAAAAAATATCCTGATTTTTGCTAGAAGTAGAACTTGCGTTAATAAATACAAACAATAATTTGAAATTAAGAACAAGCATGCGATTTAAGCGTTTTATTTTTTTATGTCTACTGCTGATAATGTACTCAGCAACCAGCTTTGCCCAATCAAAATATACGATAAGTGGCTAT
>JABINZ010000112.1 GCA_018698135.1 Bacteroidota bacterium | reverse complement strand
AATTTGTGAGAATAAATTTATATTTGTCATTAGGGGCGGTGTTTTTGTTGTGCAACTCAAAGGTATTTGAGATACTTTAATTCTGCCCCTCTTTTTTTTAATCGTTTAGGACGCTATTGATTTGATATTATAATTAAGGAACAACAATGAAAAGAATCATCCTAATGTGTATCGGTGTTTGTCTGTTTATGTCTGTAAAAGCACAGTATTTCACATTAAAAACCAACCTTCCCTCCTTTGCTTTTAACAATGTTAGTTTAACAGGAGAATATGCTTTCAAATCGGATGCTTCGGTGGCTCTGAATTTAAATTATCATTATCCAAAAGGAACTTTCAGAACGTTTAAAGATGTAGATGGATTTCGATATCACTTGCATGGATTATATGTAACGCCAGAATTCAGGCTCTATCCACAGGAAGAAGCACCAAATGGATTTTATTGGGGTCCCTATTTAAGGATAGGGCGCTTTGGAAGCAAATGGAATGGTGCCTATGAATATGATTCGATCAATATTGTGGGTTATAATGTGAAACTTAATTTAACTGAAATTGGTGCGGGTGTGCAAGCTGGTTATCAATTTATACTGGAAAACGGAATTTCAATCGACATACTATTTTTGGGACCGCGTATTTCTTATTTCGGATTCAAAGGTCAGTTCGATGGTGATTTGGACGAAGAAGCTATTTTTGACATCATACAGATTGAAGGACTTGATGAAAATGGGTTTTATGGCATTGGTAAATCTGTTTTTGATTGGTTTACACAATCGGCAACCATTCGACTTCCCTTTGCATTCCCTGCTTATCGGATTGGTTTTTGTTTAGGCTATACTTTCTAAAAATTTAATACAACCCAATCAAGCCAAACAATGAACCCTGCTACTAAGCAAAAAGTACTGTCGTGGTCGATACTATTCTTTCTGGTTTTGGTTTGGGGTAGCTCGTTCATATTAATCAAACGTGGATTGGTTTACTTCTCCCCTTTAGAAGTGGGTACATTACGTATTAGTATTTCATTTCTGGTTATTCTTCCTTTTGTATTTGCCAGAATCAAAAAGTACAATCTGAAAATGCAGCTTATATTTTTCATTTCCGGATTGCTCGGCAATGCCATTCCTGCATATTTATTCGCTCAGGCGGAAACTGGTTTGGATAGCGCCTCAACAGGTGTATTAAATTCATTAACAACCTTATTTGCCTTATTGGCTGGATTGCTTTTCTTCAAACTAAAGATTAAAATTATCAATATCATTGGAGTAATTATTGGTTTAATAGGCGCAGTTGGTTTATTAACTGTCAGCGGTGGAAATTCGCTTAATTTCAATCTTTCCTATGGTGCTTATGTGATTATCGCAACCATTATGTATGCATTGAATATTAATATCATAAAATACTACTTAAAAGAAGTTGATGCATTTACTATAGCTGTAATGGCTTTCTTTTATATTGGAATTATATCTAGTGTCATACTTTTCACTTCTACTGATTTTTATTGGCAATTGAAATCCGATCCAAAAGTATTTGAAGGTTTGCTATACGTAGGCATATTAGCGGTGCTAGGAACAATTATCGCCTTGATTTTATTTAATTATTTGATCAAAATAACCAGTGTGGTGTTTTCTGCATCGGTTACCTACTTGATGCCAATTGTTGCGGTTATGTGGGGAATTTGGGATGGAGAAAAATTTGAGTGGTTTTTTTTAGTCTGGATAGGGTTAATTATTGTTGGTGTTTTATTGGTCAACACTAAAAAACCAGTTCGCACTAAATTGAATTGGTTCTTAACCCGAGCTCGGGATAAGATTTAACTCACAGAAAACTAATGGGGCACCCGCCTGAACGGATTTATTCGGGCAGGTTAGATTTGGGCTTATAATCATGAAGTTATAGCATGCTATTTCAAGTGATTTTAAGTTCAAAGATGAAGTAAATTAGTTTTCCCATTCATGGGTTTCGATGATTCGCCCATATACATCCTCAAATTTCCTTGAATTATCCAGATAGTACTTCGAAAATTGGAGTTGTCTATGAACTAATCATCTGAAACTGTGAGCAAAGCTTATCCCGAAGTCAGGTTATTAGGAAAGCCCTAATTCTTCCAAAATTTTTTGATTAAAGCTTTTAGCATCTTCACTCCCTTCTTCTGGTGACCAATCTGCAAATAACTTCTTTTTTTCTGGATCAAAAGGACCTTGTTTTATCTCGAACATGACTGTTTCTTCTTCCAAGGCTATCATGCTATGCCATGTTTCTGGGCTTAGCTCCACACCTATGTGACCCTCATTCGATTGCAAAATAATATGATCGATGATATTGCCCCTTACATCAAATTCAATAACGAGCATTCGTCCACGAACCAGAATAATTGTTTCGGTCGTATTTGAATCAGCATGACAATGTGGGCGAAAATAACTTGTTGGATCGCAAGCATTCAGTAAACGTTGCACTTTCTCATCATAATTCTTGTGGAAATTGTGATGCAAGCGCTTGCGATAGTTAGCTTTAGCATTTGCTGAAAGCTCTGTGACAAATTCTTTGGAAATTTTTAGCATGAAGTTTAATAATGCTGTTTATCACGTTTATTATCCCAAAAAATAAATAGATCGATGGCTTTCTGATCCTTCATCTTTATTTTCTCTACTTGCTCCTTTTGCGTTTTTCCACTTAAAATATCATACAATTCATCATCATCAAACCCTGATAATGAAGCATCTTTCCGGCTTGCAGCATAATAGAGTTTAGGAATTCTGGCCCAATGAATGGCCGAATAGCACATGGGACAAGGTTCACAGGTAGAGTATATTTCGCAAGCAGAAAGGTCGAAAGTTTCTAATAATTCGGATGCCTTTCGAATAGCTTGTATTTCAGCATGTGCAGTTGGATCGTTTGAGGAAAGAACTTCATTATGGGCCGTAGCTATTACTTTCCCATCTTTGACAACAACAGCACCAAAAGGACCTCCATGGTTGGCTGTCATACCCTTTAATGCTTCCTCAACAGCAATATTCATGAATTGCAATTTCATACAAAGCTTTATTTTGAATAAATGTTTGAGTGACCAAATAGGTCAGACGTTTATTATTTTCTCTTGCTTTTGATAAACCGAATAAACATATAGGATGCTCCAGCAGCTAATAATATTCCCATTCCACCTCCTAATGGAGCGGTGGCGTTTGGTGGGATCGGCTGTGCTGTGGCAACATGAGCTGTAAGAACTAAAATCAAAACTGTCCAAAGAATAGATGTATAACGAGTCATTATTATTTCATTTTTATGGGGTAAATTGGCTTAATCGCGTTTAATTTAATTCTTCAAAAGAAATCAATAAATAAGAATTGATCTAAACTATTTAATCAACTTATTAACAATGAAAACTTGGAATATAATCAGTTATTCTCGTTTTTCACTATTTCCCATATTATTAGTATCAACCAGCTATATATTCCTAAATAACTAAAAATGTTACCTTTTCTTTCTGAAAAAAAATTGAATATCCGCAATTGCACCTATGATGTAAAAATTGCCACAGATTTACAGATTTGTTCTTAGGAGACAAGTGAAATTTCTGCGAATCAGTACCCTAAAAATGAATGATAATTAAACTAAATATGTCTGTGGTATGATAAAGGATATACTTTTAAAAAAATTTGAATATCCGTAATTGTACATATGATATGAAAATTGCCACAGAATTCACTGATTTGTTTTCAGGAGACAAGTGAAATTTCTGCGAATCAGTGGCCTAAATAAGAATGGAATATGATTTATAAGCATCAAAAGTCAACATACAAAAATTGCCAATAGCCTCTTACTAATGTGTATTCAAGTTTTAACCTTTGATCTGAAAATAAAAGATTTATCCTCGAACAAAGAGTGCTTTAATAATGAGCCAGGCCATTTTTGGGTTTTCTTTTAACCTACGCGTTGAATATGCAAACCATTGTTTTCCATAAGGCACATAAACACGCATAATGTGGCCCTTATCTAGTATAGATTTGCGCAATTCTGGTGTCACGCCATAAAGCATTTGAAATTCGTATTTTTCCTTGGTAACTTCATATTTTTCAATTAATTCATAGGAAGCATCGACCAAATTCTTATCATGCGTTGCAATAGCAGGATATACCTTGTTGGCAAACATAAAATCCAAATCTTCAATAAAATGCAAATTGACCTCTTCGTATTTCTTATAGGCAATTTCAGCAGGTTCTACATAAATACCTTTGCAGAGTCTGTAATTTAAGGGAATTTCATCCGAATGAATATCCAAAAGCGCTTTCAAATCGGGTAATGTACGTTTCAAGTAAGCTTGAACAACTAAACCAACATTTTTAGGAAATTCAGCTTTTAGTTTTCTGTATAAATCAATTTCCAAGTCTACACACTGTGAGTCTTCCATATCAACACGAACGAAATTATTGTAAGAAGCTGCTTTAGCGACTATTTCTCTGATATGTTTGTAACATATTTCTGTATCGATTAACAGACCAAACATCGTTGGTTTAAGAGAATAGTTACCATCAATTTTGTTCTTTTCAGCTATTTCAATAATTTCGAGATACTCATTTTTATTAGCTTCAGCTTCATCTAAATTCTTAATGAATTCGCCTAATACGTCCAGAGTAACCTTAATACCCTCTTTATTTAAATCTTTTGAAGCTTGAATAGCATCTTCAATGGTTATACCTGCAATATATCTTTTCGAAAAAATCCAAACAAGGCTTTTGGGCATATATGGAAGCAGGCCAGCAATCAGTTTATTAAACATATCTAATTCGTTTAAATTACTTCTAAGTTTTTTGCAAACGTAATAATTTTTTCAGAAGAAAATCTATAAAAAGTAGAGGAAATATTTCGATGAATTTCCAACTCAAAATTGTAAGGAGTCTGCTTGATTCAAACTTTATAAATTGTTCTTATGCAGAATGAGCATACAACATTTTCATTCTGATACAATGTACTTAAAATTGATTCTAAAAACTTAAAAGTAGAATATGTGGACTGCTTAAGCTATCATCTTATTAATGACTCCCATAGCTTCATCTCGATCTTGGGAAAATCCACTCAACAAAGAATCGACTAAGGTATTTTTTAGAAATTTCCAATGCCAGCTTTGTTTGTTGTAACATGATACTTCTGCTACTTCTATTTTTTGAAGGTTATTGATGTCTTCCCTATCAAAGTAATAAGCATAGCGCCATATTTGACCGTAAGGATCGACAGGATACCAGTTAAAGTGAGTGTTTTGCATAGTGGATTTGGTTAGTAAAATCATGTAGTTTGCAACTCGAAAATAAGATATCAGGAATAGGCTTTGCAAATTTATTTACAGGCTCAATGCAAAGCGCTGAAAATCTATCAAATACAGAAGTGAATTTGGTCTTAAGGATGAATTGTAAAATGCTTTGAAGAGTTTTTTACATCTTCTTCCATTGCTTTTTATAGGCTTTAGTCAAATATTTATACCATTTATCAGCTTGGGTATAATTAAGGACCAATTCTTTTGATTTTCCAGTCATGCCAGAATTTGCATCCGATTCAGCTAATTTTTCACCTAATACTTGCTGTTCAAGTTTGAGGTACTTACTGGCATATCCCCTATTTTTCAACTCATGAAGTAAACTAAGTGCATTGTTTAATTCATTGGCTTTAGCAAAATAGGATACTCCATATTTAACAAAATTATTATCGCCACTAATAATATAATCCAGAACTGCTTTGTAAGTAATATCAAATAACCCGACCTGCTGCTCAATAAAATAGTCTCCTGCCTCATTATACTTTTCTATAGCCTGCTGATATTTGCTCTTATTCTTTAATAGTTGCGATTCAGCTATCATTTTCAGAAATGTTGCTGCAGGTTTTATTCGAAACAACTCATTTTCAGCTTCAGAAATATCAAGACCACAATCAGGTAGTTTTGTGTGTTCTGCCACAGCTAATAATAATAATCGCTCTGCTTCAATATATTGTAATGCTTCCGACATTCCTATACCTGATGCTACATACGTTTGATATGCATTTTCTGCATTTTGACATTGCTGACTAAATATTTCTCCTTTTAATGTATTTATTTTTTCTTCGATTTCTTCGTCAGGACTAGGGAAATATTTGTTTTTCAAGTCCATGGCACTTTTCAAATACTGATGAGCTTTATCCGTATTATTTATATCTACTGAGTTATGTCCTTTGTAAACATATTCCATTATTAATGGTTTTGCGGCAATAGCGTCCTAAACGATTAAAAAAAAGAGGGGCAGAATTAAAGTATCTCAAATACCTTTGAGTTGCACAACAAAAACACCGCCCCTAATGACAAATATAAATTTATTCTCACAAATTATTTCAAGATTAGATCGTTCTT